>JANOOM010000322.1:0-5344 GCA_031421335.1 Armatimonadota bacterium | reverse complement strand
AAGAAGGCCACGCAAATAACGGGGCGGGCCATTCGGCCCGCCCCGTCTTCCCGCTTCTGACCGGTTAAGCCTACCTATGGCCCGGCCGAGTCTGCTGCCGCGTTCCACACGCCGCCGGTGTCGGGGTAAGGGCCGGAAGCGCCCGACACACCGTAGGAGCCGTCGGGGTTGACGAACCAGAGAGTGGAGCGTCCATCAGGGTTGTTCCACAGGATGCGGGACACGCCGTTGGGGCCGGTGGCGACGGCGGTCGCTTTCCACACTCCGCCGTTGTCGACATAGGGGCCGTAGGCGCCGATGACGCCATAGGAGTTGTCCGAGTTGATAAACCAGAGGGTCGCGCGGCCATCCGGGTTGGTCCATAGAATGTGCGCCTGGGCAGTCAGCTCGAACGCGCCGATGTCGGCGCGCACGCCCTGGGGCCGACCAAAGCCACGCTGGTCGGTCTGCGTCAGGCCATTGTAGTCGCCGTCCACGGCGGGGCTGCTGGGCAGTAGGCCGATCGTCCTTGTCGGTCCGCCGTTATCCTTCAGCCCGTTTGGGTCGAGCTTGGGGTCCACGCCGACCACGTCATGGGTCTGAGTGAAGCCGTAGGCCGCTCCGTTGGGGTCGCCGATGATGTTGGAGCCGCCTGAAGTATAGGAACCTGAAGCGTCGGGGCCTGTGGCGGCACTGTTGCCGCTGAGGATACAGCTCTGCACGATCGTCCCGCCCGCCGCGCTGGCTCTGTTGTAGAGGCCGCCGCCCTGACCGGGTGAGCTCTGAGTGCCGACGGCTGTATTGCCGACGATGGTGCAGTTTGTCAGTGTGAGCGAGGTCCCGTTGTTGTAAACGCCGCCGCCAAGTCCACCCGCGAGTGTGCTGTTGCCGGATAGGGTACAGTTCGTGAGCGATGCCGTGCCGCCGTTGCTGCTGACCGCCCCGCCGACGCCGGCCGTATTGCCGGACAGCGTGCAGTTCACTAGCGACAGCGTGCCGCTGGAGCTGCTGACCGCCCCGCCGCTGCCGTTAGCCTTGTCGCCGCTGAAGACACAGCCGGTCAAAGTCAGGTTGGCCGCGAAAGCGTACACGCCGCCGCCGTTGCCGTTGCTGGTCGCGCTGGTCCCGTTACCATTGGCAAGCGTCAGCCCCGACATGCGGACGGTGATGATTGCTGAGTTACTGCCGGTGACGCCGAGGATGCCGTCGCTGCTGTCACTGACGGTAACGGCGCCCGCTCCTGGCCCCTGCACGGTGAGGTTCTTGTTGATGATGATTCGGGGGCCGGTCAAGGCGATGACCGTGCCCTGGCCTGCCGGGAAGGCGCCGGCGTCGAAGACGACGGTGTCGCCTGAGGCGGCGGCGGTCAGAACGCCGCGCAGTGAGCCGGCCCCGGTGTCGTTGGTGTTGGTAACAACGAGCGTGCTGGTAATGCTGAGCGGCGCGGCGAAAGCCGACGAGGCGAGGCAAAGTACGCCTGGCAGAGCCAGGAGCAGGGCTGGGATGCGGCGCTTGCGCCGGGTGGCCGGGGCGCCTGGCACGAGTGATTTAGGCATAAGTTTTTTTCCTGGAACGGTCCCTGTAAATGGTGTGATGATGGCCCGTCGAAGCGCTCAAACTGAAGCATCAGGCCCAGCACCGCGGGAAACGGCTTGCCGACTGTGTGTGCGGCTTGTGACCCACTAACTATAACACAATCCCCGCTGCCCCGTCAATACCGTAAGTCTACCGGGTGCGGTAATCGGACGAGACGGTCCGGGCGGTTGACACCGCCCCCTTGCGGGGTGCTACAATGAAGGCGCCTAAGAATGCTATTCACACACCACCACATAATGAAACAGACTTTTTGCCGCCCCGTCTTCACGCCTTCTTTCAGCAAGGAGTGGAACTGATGATCGCCCTCCGGCCCGCCAATCGCGGAGATCGCCTGCCGCCCTGGGTGGTCGCTCTACTCCTCATCTTCCTGGCGCTCCGTGTTGCCGACCTCCTGCCGACTCGGCACAGTGGACGGCTGTCGCAGCAGTTGTCGGGCCAGGTGGATGAAAAGACGATGGACGCCATGCTGTCCACCAACCTGGCGGCGAAACAGGCTTACATCGCCTCGCTTGGTCGGGCTGGGGACGCTGCGCCTGACCGGAAAGGCTTGCAGGAGGCCCTGGACTCGGCGGAGAATCTGCAAACCGGCGGGCAGAACGCGCCCGGCACGGCCCGGCGCGTCCTCATCCTACGCGCCCTGCTTGGGCGCCCGCTATTCGGGCCGGGCGCAAATAAGCTGGACCCGAAAGACGCCTATGCGCCCGCCGCCCTGGCCGGGCTGCCCCCCGCCGACCGCCGGCGCTACGCGGAAGAAGGGCGGCTCTGGGCCGAAGTGGCGCGTGGCCCGCACCTTTCTCCTGCTCGGACCGCTGCCGGGGCGGTGAGCCTGCGCGCTCTGCCCAACATCCGTTGGTGGGCTGACCCCGCACAGGCCGTCCTATACCGATCCCAGGGAAACCCCGCTCAGGCAGCGCACTATGACACGCGGGCCAGAACAGAGGCACTGACGACGCTGGGGCCGCTGCTGACCCTGGTTCTGCTGAGAGGACTGCTGGGCGTAGTGGGGGCGGGCCTGCTGCTCTATTTCGCGGTCCGGCGCTGGCAGCTGGACGCGTCCGCCACTCTGTCCGACCCGTGGCCGACCCTGCCGGAACTGGTGCCACTCGCCGAGCGCCGCCTGCGGGCGGGGGACCTGATGGGCGTTTTCGTGATCTACCTGCTGATGCCCGACCTGATCGGTTGGCTGCTGGGCGGCTTCCAGTTTCCCCACTTCCATGTCCCGCACCTATTCCGGTTCCCCGGCTATCAGTTCGCCGGCTTCCTCGCCCCGCTCCGGCCGCGCCTCTTGTCCCTGTCTGCGGGGAGCCATGCCGCTGCCCTCGTCGTGCTGGAGTCCTGCGCGTACCTCATCGGGGCCGGTCTTCCCATCGGCGTACTCGTCGGGATCGCGCGGCGCCGGCGTGCTTCCATCGGCGAGGAGCTGGGCTGGAACGCGCACCGAATGGGGAAGAATCTGCTGTACGGGATCGCGGGCTACGCGGTCGCGCTGCCGCTGATGCTGGTGGCTCAGGCCGCCGTCTCGCATGTGCATGCGCCCGCCCCATCCAATCCGGCCCTGCCGCTGCTGGCGGGGGCCACTTCGCCCTGGGTGCAGGCGATGCTGGTCGGGCTGGCGACCGTCGGCGCCCCATTGACCGAGGAGTTCCTGTTCCGGGGCGTCTTCTACAACGCCGCCAAGCTGCGGGTCGGCGTCTGGCCCGCCATCCTCCTGACCGGCCTGATCTTCGGCTTCGTCCACCCCGTCGGCATCGCCGCCATGCTGCCGCTCGCCACCCTGGGCGCCGTCTTCGCCTGGATGGCCGAGACGCGCAAGTCGCTGGCCCCTTCCATCCTCGCCCACTGCCTCCAGAACACCACCGCCTCCTTGATGCTGCTGCTGGCACTGGCTGGGTGACGCCCCGCCCAAGAGGCGCCGCCCTGGGCCATGCTTGCCGTGCGGCTGACGCCGCCTGCGGCGCCCATGTCGCGGGCTTGCCGGGGGTTAAATGGGGCGCAGTCGTCGGTCAAGGTCGCCGCCTGACGACAGGCGACGCTGCTTTCCGGATCTAGCTGCCGCTGCTCGGTGGAACCGTGAGACACTAGCCGTACTTAGCCATCATCGGTGATAGTCGCGGAGATCGTAGATGATCTTCACATTCCTTACCGATTGTCCTGAACCCATCTGCCGGTCATGCTCCCGGAACAGACGGAGAGCGTCAGATAATAGTATGATGTGATTACCTCCCAATAAATCTGCGCCCTTCTGCCAGAGAATGGGATGATGGAGCAGAATGTGTTTCCCCCCAACGATGGCAACATTGCTGCCAGGAGTAATCTGTATATACTGGGGTGCCCCCTGATACAAATACATTTCTCCCTGACGAGTTTCGACGAACGGCTTGCCATTGTAAGGAGGGCCATAAACTGTAACAAGACTTCCCTATGCCTCAGCTAACTGCACCCTACCAAAGCCTTGCCGAACAAGATCATCCAAGCTAATCAGAACAGCGTTATCAATAATGAGGCACCCGACTAAGTCATTGCCATTACTGGTCTGGAAGGTTACTGATCCACTACGGGCGACGGAGCCTCTGAGGTGTGACAAACCGACGGCGGCGAGCAGCATTGCGTCGCCCGGAGCATTGCTTAAACCCGGCATCGGGGTGAAGTGTTTGATCTTGCCGCCGCTCAGAGCGTAGGCGTCCAGCGGCGGCGTGTTGGAGGCGCGGGGGTTGCTGCACCCCGCCATGACGAGGCCGAGGGCCAGCAGCAGGGGGACCAGGGCCAGCAGGGATGTGGATGCTGCTGGCCTGACGGGGGAGCCTCTGGCTCGGAAGATGCTCATTCGCGTTCCCCTCATGGCACGGTGTACGGAGGTGTCGGCGAGGAGGGGTCGTCGCCGGGCGTGGTGGCGACGCCGTTCCTGCCGCCGGGGATCGTTGGGAACCCCGGACCGAACGCCGGGAACACGAAGTCAGCGGTGATAGCCGCGGAGGTCGTAGATAATTTTGGTAGTGGCGCAATTGCGTCTGATTGCATTGAAGGGCGAACACCCCCAAGTGAAGGCGAACACGAGGTTCGCTCTTACGGGAATCGCTTGTAGGGCGCGAACCTTGTGTTCGCCCTCAGACTCTTATCAGCCACTACCATAATTTTAATGTCGCCCAGGAGCCGCTTTGAGTATAGGTGATATCCCAGCGGTGGCCGGGGTCAGCGGGAGGTCCGCCTAACTCACCGCCGGGGTAGCCGGAGCCGCTGGGGTAGCCGCTTTGTGCAAGGGCAGGAAAAGCGTAAAGCAGGCTGAAAGAGACGAGGCTCAACGACAGGCCCATAAGGATCAGGCTATGGTGAAGCGCGTCGGCCTTTATTTGTAGGACTTTCGCTTTAGGCTCCTGCAAAAGCCGTGATGGTCGGTTGACGCAACTGCGCCCGCAAGAAATCGCGCAGCAAGTTGGCATGAGCCGTATACAAGGTCGTGCCCACCTTTCGCGCATGAACTTTGAGCGTCAGCCATGCCAAATAACAACACGCGAGATGGTTGCGCTGGGCGCGTCCCTTGCGGCACTGGCACTTCTCGGTCCCGACGAGTTGCTTGAGTTCCCGATGCATCTGCTCGATCTGCCAGCGCACGGCGTTCTCGTCTTGAACGTCGTCCAAAGTGAGCCGAGCCTGGGCGTCACCGTCTGTACCTGGATCGTCTGGATCGTCTGGATCGTTCTGATCCTGGTCGAGATCACGGTTGGTGATGACCCACTCACTGTCGCCGTTCGTGGCGACCAGCTTGAAGAGG
>JANOOM010000321.1:0-14246 GCA_031421335.1 Armatimonadota bacterium | reverse complement strand
CCGGTGGCGCTGGCCCGCGCCAGTGAGTGTTCGGTGCTGGTCTTCATGGGCCTGGTGGCCGCGGCTGGCGCGGCGTGGACGTGCTGCCCGGCGGCGGGGGCCAAGCGCCAGGGTCTGGTGGCCTGGTCATGGCGGCGTCCCAGATGCGATTCAGCGAATCCTGCTGCAAGATCGGGTTGATCAGCCCCAGGCCGCCGAAACCGCCGAAGCCCACCAGATCCAGGATTAGGTACAAGACGGCGTTATCGGTGATCGGCAGACCCACCCGGCCACACATCTCGGCGACGCGCTTGCCGATCTTGTAATCCCAGTAGACGTTGTAAAGCCCGCAGGTGATCACCGAGAGCAGCACTTCGACGCCCGGCGACGTGTCGCGCTCTTCCAGGAACTCCTGCGTCTCCTCGGAGACGACGTAGATGTAATACAGGTAGTAGAGGCCGCAGGTGATGAGGATCAGCACCAGTGTCAGAGCGGGACCTCGTGGCGTTCCTATTCGCATGTCTTCTTTCTCCGCGAGATGATAAAACGCTTCTTCCCCATGTCCTCCGCTGTTTCCTCCGTTTGCTGATGCGCCTGATAGGGCAGTGGGGCAGTATTGGCGGGAAGGGGGCCGCGCGGCGTGGGCGCGGGGAAAGCGAGAAGGTGATGACACTGGAACTGCCGCCACTGTTGGAGTGCCGGTTGCCGGCTGGCCCGGAGGCTGTGTGGTGTTTCGCGGGCCGTTTAATCTTACACCTCTTGGGAAACCACGCACGGTCGGGGCCAGCCGCGCCGACGCCGAAGCGAGAGGCGCGTCCCGAGCAGCGGGAACGAGTCGACGATCAGGCCAAAGACAGGCTTCACATACCAGGCGAGTCCGGCCCAGAACAGGAAGGCAGACATGTGGGTCTTGCCCACATGGGGATGGTTCTTGAGCAGGAACCGGATCGGCAGGCTGCCCAGGACCTTATCCTGGGCCATCGTCGTGATGAACACGGCCTAGGCAATAAGGATCAGGCTCCGGCCCAGTCCAGCACTGCCGCGCGAGGCGGGCGTAACGGGCGGCGTTTCTTGTGTCAGAATCTGGTCCACTTACGCTCGCTTTCAGGAGTCTTAAGACGATGAAAGGCGAAGGCGGATGGTTCATCGTGCCCGCCGCTTTTTCCTGCGCGCGGGCCGCCCAAAGTTTTTTCAGCGCACCGGTTCTTTCCGGGCCGGGCCTGTGTCTTGTCACTGTAGGGGTGTTCCGTGGGAACTTAACCCGCTGGTTCGGGCGTTTGAGTACTACCCCTTTTCGCTTAGGTAGGAGACCTGTTTCGTGTCCACGATGAACGATCCGCCTGTCCGTGAGGCGCCCGCCGCGCTTCAACGCGCCTGCCGTGGCGACCGCAAGGCGTTCGGCAAGCTGACCGAGCCTTACCGGCGCGAGTTGATCGCCTATTGCTACCGCCTGACCGGCACACTCACTGAAGCCGAGGATATGGTACAAGAGGCGTTTCTGCGCGCCTTCCGCGGCCTGGACTCATTCGAGGGCCGCGCGAGTTTGCGGGCCTGGCTATACCGGATCGCGCACAACCTGTGCTTGAACCACGTCCAGCGCCGCCCGCCGGTCTGGCAGTCATTAGAGGAGGTCGGTGAGACTGGGATGCGAGATCGGGCACCCGACGCCGCCGAGGCCGGGCAGGAGCGCGAGAATGTCCGGCTCGGCTTCGTCGCCCTCGTGCAGAGCCTGCCGCCGCGTCAGCGGGCCGCGCTGGTCCTGCGCGACGTGCTGGGATGGAGCGCTGAGGAAACGGCGCGCATCCTGGAAACGACCGTGCCCGCCGTCAAGAACGCCCTCGCCCGTGCCCGGCAGACCCTGGCCTCGCATCCGTCCGGCGGTGACCCCGCCGACGTTCGTGACCTGGCCGCTTCCGACCCGGACGCGCAGGAGACGGTGGCGCAGTGGGTGGACGCATTTGAAAAGGGCAATACGGAACGGATGGTCGCGCTGCTAACGGAGGACTGGAGACTGCCCCCTCCGGTCAAAGCGCGCCGAATTGGGTATAACGAAAGCAAAGCGAAAGCTGCACCGATTTATGGACAAGAAGCAAGCAAAAGACGAGAGGAAAGAACGCATGGCGAGCGAGCGCAACGAACGTAACGAAGGCAAGCGCGGCGGCAGCCGCCGCGAAAGCAATAATGGCGGGGGCGCCGACAGCGGCGGAAGCATCCCCCGCAACCAGGAAACGGCAGTCCGGGCCATCTTCGTCCTGGATGAGATCCTGAAGAGCACCGACCCGATCGACTCGAACTACCAGTACTTGCTGCTGCTTCGGCACCAGCTTGAGGTAGACGAGCAGCAGTCGGCTGAGGCGCAGGAGCTGATCGCGAAGTACGACGAGGCTTACAATAAGCTGACCGCGCCCGCCAACCGCGTGGCTGTCTTCCTGTCCGCGAACGAGGACGGGACAGCCAACATCGCCATGGGCGACAACGACTTCTACACCAACGTTGACCCGAACGTCGAGCTGGGCACTCTCTTGCCCGGCACGCGTGTCAAGGTGAACGAGGCTTATGCGGTGGTCGGCGACCTCGGCCCAGCCCAGAACGGCCAGGTCGTCAAGGTCAGCGAGGCTCTGGAAGATGGGCGCCTCCGCATCGGCGGGGACCAGCAGGGACAGAACACGCGTGTCGTCATGCGCGGCGCGGGCCTGACCGACTCGGTCATCAAGGCCGGCACTGAGGTTCGCATGGAGCCGAACTTCCGGGTCGCCCTGGAAGCCTTCGCGACCAAGGAAAATCAGGACTTCTTCTTGGACAAGGTCACCGAGATCCCTTGGGACAAGATCGGCGGCCAGCAGGAGGCCATCGGCGTCATCAAGGACGCCATTGAGCTGCCCTTGCTCTACCCCGAGCTTTACGAGCGGTTCGGCAAGCGCCCGCTGAAGGGCATCCTGCTTTATGGCCCTCCCGGCTGCGGCAAGACGCTGATCGGCAAGGCGACCGCCTACAATATCACGCAGGAATACAAGGCGCGGACTAAGCGGGACGTCAAAGAGTACTTCATGTACATCAACGGCCCCAAGATCCTGAACATGTGGCTCGGCGAGTCCGAGCGGCAGGTGCGCGAGATCTTTGCGACCGCCCGCGAGAAGGCGAAAGAAGGCTACCTGGTCTTTATCTTCATTGACGAGGCCGAGAGCATCCTGCGGACGAGGTCGTCGGGCCGGTTCACGAACATCTCCAACACGGTCGTGCCGCAGTTCTGTGCTGAGATGGACGGCCTGGTTTCCCTGGACAATGTCGTGGTCATGCTGACCTCGAACCGACCGGACTACATTGATCCTGCGATCCTGCGCCCCGAGCGCATTGACCGCAAAGTGAAAGTCGTTCGCCCGGACAAGAAGAGCACGAACGACATTCTGGGCATCTACCTCTACGCCGATCTGCCGTTGGACTACAAGCTGGTGGACGAGCAGGGCGGGATCGAGGGCGCCCGGCGCCTCTTGATCGACAAGACGACCGAGCTGATCTGGTCCAAGACGCACGAGACCGAGTTCCTCGAAGTTTATTTGAAGAACGGCTCCGTAGATACCCTCTACTGGAAGGATCTCGTGTCCGGCGCGCTGCTGACCTCCGTGGTCGAGCGGGCCAAGGACTTCGCCATTAAGCGGTCCATTGATGTCAAGAGCACCAAGGAAGGCGTCTCGATGGACGACATGGAGCGGGCCGTCCGCACCGAGTTCAAAGAGAACGAGATCTTCCCGAAGACCGACAACATCGAGGACTGGCTCAAGCTCCTGGACTACGAGCCGGACAATGTCGTGCGCTTGAACCCGATCTCCCCCAAGAAGGGGACGCAGACGACCCGCCGGAACGTGATCTAATGGCGCCCCCCCTGCTGCCCTGCGCGTTTGTGTTGGCGGCAGGGGGATCAAACCACCTGCCCCGGCAGAGCCGATCTATTCGGCTCTTGCCGGGGCCTGGGTCGGGGCGCTGGAATACCGGGACTATTCCAGCAATGCCAGCGTTTTTCTGCCGACGACGCTGACCATTCTGAGTGAGACGCGCCCTTCGGGTGGCGCTTTCCAGTTCCGATACCAATGCACACTCACATGGGTCGGACCCGCCACGACAGGGGATTAGTTTTGCCGCTATTTGGCACCGAGACAGAGTACGGAATCGCCGTGGACGGTAAGGGCGCGGGCGATCTGGTCGTCGAAGCGCGTTCAGTAGTCAAAGCATACGTCGGGAAGATCGCTTGCCCCTGGTACTACAAGGGCGAGGACCCGCGCAACGACATGCGCGGATTCCACGTGGACAAGCTGAACGTTGACCCAGAAGACGCAAAGTTGGACGTGCCGGGCCAAAAGCCGCTCCCCGTCGAGGAGGAGCGCGCGGACCGCGTTCTAGTGAACGGGGCGCGCCTTTACAACGATCACGGCCACCCGGAGTATTCGACGCCTGAGTGCGCCACACTCTTCGATCTTGTCGCCCACGACAAGGCTGGGGAACGGGTTGTGCTGGCTGCCGCGAAAGCGCGGTCGGCACAGCCGGGGGTCGGTCAGGTCCATATCTTCAAGAACAACACGGACTTTCATGGGTCTTCCTATGGGACGCATGAGAACTATCTGATCCCTCGCGAAACGCCGTTCGCGCAGTTGCTGTCCGGCCTGTTGCCGTTCTTCGCGACGCGCATCATCTACACAGGCGCCGGCAAGCTCGGAATCGAGCCGCGCGGCGACGCTGGCCTGTACCAGCTCTCACAGCGAGCCGATTTCTTCACCGAAGAAGCTTCCGTGGACACTCTGCACCGGCGCCCTCTGGTGAACACGCGCGACGAGCCGCACACGGACCCGCGCGGCTGGCGGCGTCTGCACGTCATCTGCGGCGACGCTAACATGTCCGAATATGCGACGGCCCTGAAGATCGGGACGACGTATCTCGTGACCTCGCTGCTGGAACAGGGCTGGCAGCCCTGGGTCCGGTTGAAGCAGCCGACGGAGGCCATCAAGAACATCTCGCGCGATCAGTCGTACAGGTGGCTGGTCGAAGCGGAGACGGGCAGCATCGGGGCTGTGGACATCCAGCGCGTGTTCCTGGCTGCCGCCAAAGAAAAGCTGGGCGGGCGCGGGGCCGACACCGACTGGACCCTGCGCGAGTGGGAGCGGACGTTGGACGCCCTTGAGACCGACCCGCTCTCGCTCGGGGACCGCCTGGATTGGGTCGCCAAGCGCGGCCTGCTGGCAGACTATGTGGAGTCCGAAGGCATCGCCTGGAGTGACGAGACCGTGCAGTCGTTTGATCTGGCCTACAGCAACGTGGACCCCGATGAGGGGCTGTACTATGCCTTGGAGCAGGCCGGCGAGATGGTTCGCCTGACTGACGACGCGACTGTCGAAGCCGCCATGACTCAGGCGCCCGCGAATACCCGTGCCGCCATCCGGGGGCACCTTATCGAGCACCTTGGCGACGCCATCGGCGTCCTGGGCTGGAACAAAGTGGTTCTGCGGACCGAACAGGAGTCGTGGATGGTGGACCTCGACGACTACTTGACGCCCGAAGCCGTCGCCCAGGCGATGACCGACCTGCGTGCTCCTGGCTCGCTGGAAGATTTAACGCGCCGTCTCCACGGCCACGCCAAATAAGCGTGGGCTGGAGGAAGCGTTTCCGAGAGGATTCCCGGTCTGCGCCGTCGAATCTAATGTCACTATCAAAGTCATATTCTAGGGAGGAACGAACAAATGCCCATGACAGATGAGGACCGCGCCACGCGGCCCGCCGGCCCCGCCGATCCACTCCGCAAGGAGGGCGATGAAACCGGCCCCAGCAAGCCCGATGTCCAGCGGCCCGACCGCAGCGACCTGCTGAAGCGCATGAAGCGCGTGGACCCAGACCAGGCCCGCCGCTACCGCCAGCGCAGCGGCCAGTAAGGCCGCGATGACCTGTAGGGGCGGGGCTTGTCCCCGCCCTTCTTTCTTAACTTCGTTCCCAATTACCCGAAGTTCAGTTACCAGAAGTTGACACCCTATGTTGCGTTTCCCACAAGAAGGCGCAGGCGGCTTCGCCGACCTGTTCGCCGAAAAGATGTTAGGCAATGACCGCCTGCCCCTGCCGACCCCCGTCCCCAACGTGCCCGGCGCGCGGGACGTGGACACGCACGGCACCACGGTCATCGCCGTCAAGTACCAGGACGGCCTGATCAACGTCGCCGACCGCCGCGCGACGGCGGGCTATTCCGTCATGTACGACCAGGCCGAGAAGGTGCTCGCGCTCGACGATCACACCCTGATCTCGATTTCCGGCTCGTTCGCCAAGAGCGTGGAAGTCGTCCGCTACCTGCGCCACGCCTTCAAGTATTTCGAGCGCTCCCAGCTCCAGCCGCTGTCCCAAGAAGGGAAGCTGATGGAACTCCAGCGCGTCATCGCCAACAATGTTCCCGCCGCCCTGCAAGGCATCGGCGCTTTCATCCCGGTTCTGTCCACGTTCGACCGAGAGACGAACCAGGGCCGCATTTACTTCTACGACGTCCTGGGCGGCCAGTTCGAGACCGCCGAATACGGCGCGGCGGGTAGCGGCTCAGCCCCGATCAAGGGTGCCTTCGAGTACATCCTGAAGACCAAAGGCCCCTTTCGCGAGATGGACCGCGAGACGGCCCTGCGCGAGACTCTGACCCTTCTCGACATCGCCGCCGACTTGGACACAGCCACGGGCGGCTCTGCGAAGTTCCTGCCCGCCGCCAAGTACATCACCGCCGAGGGCATCCGCGACTTCACCGACAGTGAGATCAAGGCCGCGCTCGGCCGCTCTTAGAATCTTCACGGAGTAATCTTTTGCCTTCCTTTAGCCCCTACGACTGGAACGAGAGTATCCAGCAGCGGAACGAATATATCGAAGATCGCCTCAAAGATGGCAGCCCCGTCGTCGCCCTGACCTATGACGGCGGCCTCCTTCTGCTGTCCGCGCGGCAGACACAGCGCAAGATCTATGAGGTCTATGACAAGCTGATGTTCAGCGCCATCGGCAATCAGAGCGATGTGGAGCAGATCCGCCGCGCTTCCATTGACGCCGCCCACCAGGAAGGCTTCCAGCGCTCTCCCGACGATGTCAGCGTGCAGCGGATGGTGTCATTCCAACTTTCCCCCGCCATCAAGCGCATTTACGGGGACCCGTTCGCCCAGCCCATCGTCATCAAAGGCATCTTCGCGGAACTCGGCAAGACGGTTGACCGCGACCTGCTGATGACGCTCTCCTACGACGGGGAATTCTCGTCTACGCCCGGCATAGCCGTGGTCGCCGGGACGGCCTATGCCGAGGACCGGATGCGCGAGCACCTGAAGACCGAGACCGAAAGCGGCATGCCGACCTTGGACGGCGCCCTGCGCGCGGCCCTGCACGCCTGGGGTGTCGGCATGAAGCATTTAGAGGCCGAAGACCGCGCTGACGCGGACTATTCGACCGACGGCGAAGGCAAGCAGGATGTGTCGTCGTTCATCAAAGAGCATCTGGGCAAAGGCTGGATCGTCGAGGCCGGCGTCCTGGAGCGCGACACGACGCGTGAGAGCCGCTTCCGGCTGCTGTCGGAGAACGAGATGACGGAAACGACCGCCCAGTACAAGTAGGGCATGGCCTTGGGAAAGAGCGTTCATGGACAAGCGGATTTTTGGGATCGAGACCGAGTTCGGCTGCCTCGTCAATGACGACTCGGTCGGCACGGCGGAGATGGTCGTCGAGCAGGTCAAAGACCACGCCTTTTACAAGGACAAACTGGGCCTGATTGACCTGCACGCCCGCGACTACGCATTCGAGCCGGCGCGCTGCGGCGGCTTCCTCCGGTCGGGCGGGCGACTCTACATTGATGCCGTCGGCTCGCATATGGAGTACGCGACGCCCGAATGCACCGACTTCGCCGATGCCGTGGCCTATGACAAGGCTGGTCGGGTCATCTTGCAGCGGCTCCTACGCGAGCTTGACCTCCAGGACAAGGTCTCGTTCCATTCGAACTCCGTGGACCACTTTGGCGGCCACACGTTCGGGTGCCACGAGAACTTCCTGGTCGCCATTGACGACCGTTTCTTCTTGGAAGCCCTTTCCTACCTGCTGCCGTTTCTGGTCACCCGCCAGATCTTCGCGGGTGTCGGGCGCGTCGGCGGACACCGGCTGAACTACAAGAGCCTGAAGAACAACATCATGACCATCTCGGACTACGAGGTGGACTATCAGTGGGTCGGCAACTTCTACGGCGTCGAGGTGGACCCGACGATCGAGTTCCAGCTTTCCCAGCGTGCCGACCACATCGTCAAGACGATCTCGTCTCGCGTCCGCTTCAACCGGGCCATCGTTAACCCCAAGTGGGATTCGTACTACAATTACTCCAACCTGCACCGCCTGCACATCTTGTTCGGCGAGTGCAACATGAGCGAATACGCCACGCTGATGAAAATCGGCACCACCAGCATTGTGCTGGACCTCATTGAAGACGGCGTGCTGCTGCGAGACGTGGAGTTACGTGATCCCCTGGAAGCCCTCAAGAGTGTATCGCGCGATCAGACCTGGAAGTGGATGGTCAATCGCAAGGGCGGCGACAGCATCAAGGCCGTGGACTTGCAGCGCCTGTATCTTCGGGCCGCACAGGAGCGCTACACGGGCCGCGACGCCCAGACAGACTACGTCTTGGGTGAGTGGGAGATGTGTCTGGACGCTCTAGAGAAAGACCCCTACCTGCTCGCCACCAAGCTGGACTGGGTCGCCAAACGCAAGATGATGGAGGACTTCATCGAGTCCGAAAACGGGGCGGTGAAGTGGGGCGATGACATCCTGCACTCGTTGGACTTGGAGTACCACAACGTGAACCCCGAGACCAGTCTATACTATGGCTTGGAGCAGGCCGGGCAGATCGAGCGCGCGACGACCGACCGCCGCATCTTCGAGGCGACCATGATGCCGCCGGAGAACACGCGGGCCAAGGGGCGCGGCGTGGTCATTGACAAGCTGCTGGCGAATAACTCGCGCGATTATGTCATTGACTGGGACCTGATCTACATCAACAAGCGCCTGCATTTGGAGCTGAAGAACCCATTCAATACCTACAAAGATGAAGCCACAGCCTTCGCAAGCGGGCTGTAAAGGCGGCGAGGGAAGAAGGCCCGGCACAGGGAGTGCCGGGCCTTTTTCGTCCGGCTCCGCCGCTTGACAGGCACACCGGCGTTTGTTATACTGGGGCAGAGGAAATTCCCCATGTCGTCATCTGCCGATGACAGCCGCCCGACTGTCCCCGACTTATCCCGTGTCCGCGCCTTAGAATCCTACTTGGAATCTGCCCGCCAGCGGATCACATTGGAAGAAGCGCCCTTCTGGAAAGAAGTGAGCGCATTCAACCAGATGCCGCAAATCCAGATTGATCAGTTTTATGGCCAGTACGTCGCCGTCTACCAGGGCAACATCGTGGACTCCGACTTCGACGAAGCCGAGCTGGCCCTGCGCTTCTACCGAACATGGGGCTACGTCTCCGTCTACATCCACAAAGTTGGCACCGAAGAGGGCCTGGTGGATGCGGAGGAGGACCAGGGATGACGCAGCGCCTTGATGTCTCGCCCGTCCCCGGCTCCGACGTCCAGATCGGCCTCCTGCTGGCGATGCTGGACGACGCGACGAACGACTGGCGTCATCTCATGCCGAGTTCGACCCGCTTGTTCCTTTGGGCTACTGCCCAATCCTGTTCATACGCTGAGGCTTCATCCAGTGTTCTTCACCCCCGCCGCCACGCCGTTGATGGACAGCAGGACGGCAGCGCGCAGGTCGCGGCGCTGCGCCTTCAGCTCTTCCGAGTCGCCCTCCGGCGGCAGGGCGCGCAGGCGGCGCAGGAGTTCCACTTGCAGAAAGCTCAGGGGGTCCACATAGGGATTGCGGAGGCGGATGGACTTCTGCAAGACGGGCTGGTTGTCTAGCAGTGCGTCTTGGTCAGTGATGCGGCAGATGATGGCGACGGAGCGCTCGAACTCGGCGGCGATGGTTTGGTAGATGCGCTGGGCCATCTTCTGGTCCCCGACCAGCCGGGCGTAGCGGGCGGCGATGTCCATGTCAGCCTTGGCGAGCGACATCTGGGAGTTGTCCAGCATGGTCGTGAAGAAGGGCCAGCGTCGGTACATCTCCCGCAGGCGCATCAGGTGTTCAGGCGACTTGTCGGCGTAGCCTGCGAGGGCGGCCCCGACCCCGTACCAGCCCGGCAGCGTATAGCGCGACTGCATCCAGGAGAAGACCCAGGGGATCGCGCGCAGGTCCTCGATACGGTCCGAGGCGGTCCGCTTGGGCGGGCGCGACCCGATGTTGAGCTGGGCCAGCTCGCCGACCGGGGTGGCCTCCTGGAAGAAGCGGACGAAGTGGGGATCGTCATACACCAGAGCGCGGTAGGCGCGGAAAGCCGTATCCGAGACCTCTTCCATGACCTGCGCCCATTCGGGCGGCGTTTCGCCAGCCCCCGCGCCCTGCTCAGCGCTCGCCATCAGCACGGCATGAACGATCTGTTCTAGGTTGCGGTAGGCGATGTCCTGGTCAAAGTAACGGGCCGCGATGACTTCCCCCTGCTCGGTGATCTTCAAGCGTCCCTGGACGCTGCCGGGCGGCTGGGCCAGGATCGCCTTGCCCGCCGGACCGCCCCCGCGCCCGACGGCCCCGCCGCGCCCGTGGAACAAGCGCAGGGTGACGCCGTGGCGCTTGGCGACGGTGGCTAGCCGCGCCTGAGCGGCGTACAGCTTCCAGTTCGCGGTCAGATACCCGCCGTCCTTGTTGCTGTCCGAGTAGCCGACCATGACCTCCTGGCTGCCGCCCCGCAGTGAGACGTTGCGCCGGTACAGGGAGTTGGAAAGCAGCGTATCAATCACATCAGGCGCATTTTCTAAGTCTTCGATGGTCTCGAACAGGGGCACCACGTCAACACGCGACCAGCCATCGACGCCATCTTGCAGGTCGGCGAGCCGGGCTTCTTTCGCCAGCAGCAGCACGGCCAGCACGTCGGATACGTCCGAGGCCATGGAAAGGATCAACGAGCCGACCGCGGCTGGGCCCAGCGCCTCCATCCTATCGGAGACCAGTCGGAACAAGCCCAGGGTCGTGTTCGTCTCGTCGTCGAACTCGAGCTTCGTGGGGACGAGGGGCCGGCGCCCGCCGATCTCCTGTTCCAGCAGGGCGACTTTCTCAGTCTCGGTGAGCGCGGCCCACTCCGTCCCCTGATCGCGCAGGACGGCGGCCAGCGCGCCCAGATACTTGTCTTTGTGCTCCCGGATGTCCAGACGGGCCAGATGGAAGCCGAACAACCGCGCCTGGAAAAGCAGCGGGGCGAGTGCGCGCCGGGCGGTGTAATGGCCCCCGTTCTGTTCCAGCGATGTGCGGATGGTTTCGAGGTCGGCGATGAACTCCGCCGCCGACCCGTACCCGCCCTCGTCGCCCGCCTCGGTGCGCCGGAGGCGCTCCCAGATGAACTCGCACTTGCGCCGGTACGGCTCCGTCGGACTGCGCCCCGCCGCCTCCGCCGCCACCTGCGGCAGCCGCTCGGCGTCCTGGGCCAGCGAATCTTCCAGGGCCTCGGAAACGCCGACGTAGTGCCGGGACTGGCTCAGGCGATCGCTCAGTATCCGCACGGCCGGGATGTACAATGATAGCACGCGGTCCCGGTGCAGCCGCAGCACTTCTGCCGTGTGCTCTAGTGTAATCGTCGGGTTGCCGTCCCGGTCTCCGCCCACCCACGACCCATATTCCAGGAACACGGGGATGTCGAACGTTTCGCCCGGATACCACTGCGCCAGTGCTTTTTCCAGATCGGCGTAGAGCCGGGGCGTCACCTGAAACAGCGTCTCGCCGAAGTAGAACAGGATGTTCCGGGCCTCGTCCAGCACGGACAAGCGGCGCTGGCGGACCTCGTCAGTCTGCCACAGGATCTCGATTTCGGCAGTGATGTCTAGTTCCAGGCGCTCCTGGTCGCTCCGCGATGTCTGCGGCTCTTCCAGCCGGCCCAGATAGTCGGAGATCCGGTGCAGTTTTTCCTGGACGCTCCGCCGCTTGGCCTCGGTCGGGTGGGCGGTGAAAACGAGCTGGATGGAAAGCGAGCCGATCAGGGCGCGCATCTGGTCCGCCGTGACGCCGGACTCGCAGAGCCTCTGAACCGCATCGCGCACCGACTCGGGCCGGGGCTTGTCGCCCGCTTTGAAGGCCCGCCGCCGGTTGACGCGCACGATCTCCTTCTGTTCGGCCAAGTTGACGAGCTGGAAATAGGTGGTGAATGCTTTCAGCACCGGCAGTGCCTGCCCGAACGGCATGCCGCCGAACAGCGCGTCCAGTTCCGCCTCAGCGGCGTCCTGGCCGCGCTGAGCGCGCGCTTCTTTGGTCAGGGCGCGGATGCGCTCCACATTCTGGAGCAGGGCCTCCCCGCCCTGCTCCCGCAGCACGTCGCCCAGGGCGTTCCCCAGCAGCCGCACGTCCCGCGCCAGTTCCCCGCCATTCTCGTCCCGGCCCATCGGTTCTTCGCTTGTCATGCCGTCATTGTACCCCGCAACAGCCTGCCTTACTGCCAAAACTGGTAAGTGGGCGTGCCGGTGATGATCCCCCAGATGTTCAGCAGGCTGCCCTCCATGAACTGGCCTAAGATCAGGCCATAAAAGAACGGCAGGGACGACTGGAAGGTCTTCACGCCGCCGTAGCGCAGCATCAGGCTCTTGATGAGCCAGGCGATGAACAGTGGCATCCAGACCAAATTGATCTCGAACGACGACGACACGGCGTAGGCCAGCGGATGGAAGGGCCACCAGAAGAAGCGGACGCGCATGGCCTGCAAGAAGGCCGCGAACACGAACCCCACAGCCAGCGCCCCTGCTACCGACCCGTTGGCAGGCTTTGGCTGCTGAAGCCAGCCCGCCAGTCGGTTCCAGGACTCGCTGCCGAACGCTTGCATGGCCCCGTGGTCCGCCTTGGCGAGCGCGCCGAACTGATACGTCAAGTGCAGCATGGCCCAGAACGCGCACAGGGCGCCCAGCCCGCCGGCCAGCAGCAAGGTCCAGAACCAGCCGCGCAGCTCGCGGCCCATCTCGTCCTTCGAGCCGGTAACGGAGGCCATCTTGAACGCCTCTAGCTGAATCGGCATCGGCTGGCACCGGTACGCGCGGTTGAAGAAGAAAAACAGGCTGAAGACGCCGAGGTCCGAATGGCTCAAGCTGCGCGCCCCCAGCAGGTCCGGCAGCATGACGTCCGGCCCGGTGTTGTGCAGATCGTGGATCGGCGTTCCAAGCTCCGCCCGCATCCGCGTGATCGCGAGTGCAAGCGCGAGGTAGATCAGGAAGAAAAGCACGGCCAGCCACCAGGCCAGCCCCAAATAGACCGAGAAGCTGACCAGAAGCAGCAGGCCACCGCCGATGCCCGCAAAGGCCGCCCGGTAGCGCAGCGGCTCGTCTTTGTCGTCCACAGTGCTGGAAAGCCCCAGAGCGCGCCGCCAGGCCTGCTTCAGAAAGCCGCGTGCCAGCCAGACGCTGGACACGCAGAACAAAAAGTAGGCCCCGCCCGACTGATAATTGGCATAAGGCATCCGGGGGTCAGCGTCCAAAGCGAACCCGACCACGACGACCGATTGCAGCTTCCAGAACAGGTAAAAGAACCAGATGGAGAACAGGAAGTCCATCGGCATCAGCATCCCCAGGCCGATGACGAACGGGTAGAACGAGAGCGGCGTCCAGCCGATGGCCGTCCAGGGCCGGGCCGAGACGTAGTTGTTGAGCAGCAGAAAGCTCTGGCCGTTCCCCGGCGTCAGAATGGAAGGGATGGACGGGTAGTAGTAGTTCAGGGCGTTCACCGTGTCCACAGCGGCGGCCAGGATGAAGCCGCCCCAGAAGAGCTTCTGGCGCGTCAGCGGCGTCCCACCCGGCCCGCCCGGCGCTTGGGCGGTGATCTCAAGCGGCAGGCGGACCAGTGGGTAGGTCAGCCGCTCCGAGTCGGTCCAGTGCTTCCGCAGGATGGCATTGACGCACTGGAGCACGAACAGAATCACCAGCAGGAAAGCGCACCAGGTCAGGGCGGGCAAAGCCCAGGCGCGCAGGTGGGCAGGCGTGTACAGCGTGGAATTTCCGACGAAAAAGTCGCGCGCCGCGCCGTAGTCGGTCAAGGTCAGCCACCGGGGGTATGCGTTGGCGAAGAGCTGGTCCCAGTGGTTCTCGCTCGAAGTCTTGTAGACCGGCCAGGCCAGCATCGGCGGCAGGATCTGGAGCAGGTCGTGGCCGCACATGGCTGTCCCGATCCCAAGCATG
>JANOOM010000320.1:0-2187 GCA_031421335.1 Armatimonadota bacterium | reverse complement strand
AGTAACCACTCGGTTCATATGACGCGCGTCTTCATGGACGCGCTGGAATATGGGAAAGAACACGAACCAGGCGGCCAATGCCGCTCCGGCCAGCGCCCAGCGCAGCGCGAGGCGATTTCGAGAACCCACCTCCTTGCTTCGCAGGGGTCCTCCCGGAGCGGGAGGACGAAGAGGTGAAGTCGTTGGCTCTACCTCCTTCCCTTCCCGCTCCGGGAGGGGTGGCGAGGAACGAGCCGGGGTGGGTTCTTCTTCGGCCATCCCCAGTATCTTCGCCCGCAGGGCAGGGTCGAGCGCGTCGGCAGGTTCGGATGCGCGGAGGTCTTCGCTGATCTGTGTCATTTGGGCTATCTCCTCTCGGCAGGACGCGCAGCGCGTCAGGTGTCGGCGGACGGCAAAGCGGCGGGGCAAGAGCAGCTCCCCGTCAGCGTAGGCTTTCAGGTCATCTTGGAGTCGGGCGTGGTCAATCATGGGGCGGCCTCCGGGAGCGGCGCGTCGGACAGGACGTAGCCGCTCAAGGTCCCGCGCAGGCGGCGGAAGGCGTAGGACAGGCGGGACTTGACAGTCCCTTCCGGCACTTGCAGCACGGCGGCGCATTCGCGGTAAGTTAGCTCCTGCATCTCGTGGAGGATGACCACGTCACGCTGCTCGGGCGAAAGGCCGTCCAGGGCCGCATGAACCACGTCGGACAATTCGCGCCGGGCGGCGCGGTGGGCGGGGCCGCGCTCCTCCACCTCACGCTCGCCGAGTGCTTCGTCATAGGGGACGGTGACGGCCCGCGTCCGGCCCGCATGCCGGCGGCAGTGGTTGAGGGCGACGCGCCACACCCAGGTGGCAAGCGCCGACTCGCCGCGATAGCTCCCCATGCTCCGGTAGAGGTCCACGAAGATCTCCTGCGTCAAATCCTCGGCGTCCGCTTCGCAGAGCGTATAGCGGCGCACCAGGCGGTGCAAGCGCGGGCCATAGGCGTCCACGAAGGTGGCGAATGCTCCCACGTCCCCCGCCATTATTTGGTTTGCAAGCCTTCTGTCATCTCGCACGGATTGTGCCTCTGTGTCTGCTTTCAAGTAGTTTGTGACATCGGGCGGCAGAAAGGTTCAAAAGGAGCAAAAAAAGAACGCAACTATTTACTAGTTTGTTTATAGACAATTAAATATAATGCGGGTATCATGTCCGCGAACCCGGCAACCGGGCTGCCCATAAAGGTGAACAAGCGATGAAACTTCCCCCAGCACGTGCGACGGCTATCCTGATCTCGGTCCTGACGGCAGCGGTGCTAACAGGCTGCACTTCCCATGGCAGCAAGCCCGCCAACGGAGGCACTACTCTGCTGAACGTTTCGTATGACCCGACGCGCGAGTTTTACCAGGACTACAACAAGGCGTTCACGGCCTACTGGCAAGGGAAGAGCGGCCAGGCCATCACCGTCCAGCAGTCGCACGGGGGGTCAGGCAAGCAGGCCCAGGCGGTCCGGGGCGGACTTGGGGCGGACGTGGTGACACTGGGCATCGCTTCCGATGTGGACGCGCTCGCCAAGGCCGGCTTGATTAAGCCCGACTGGGAGACGCGGCTGGCGAACAACAGCGCGCCTTACACCTCCACGGTCGTCTTTTTGGTCCGCAAGGGGAACCCCAAGGGCATCAAGGACTGGCTGGATCTGATCAAGCCGGGCGTCTCGGTCATCACGCCGAACCCGAAGTCGTCGAGCGGTGGGCGCTGGAGCTATCTCGCTGCTTACGGCTACGCGCTTCAGCAGCCCGGCGGCACTCAGGACACGGCCAAAGCGTACATCGCAAAGCTCTATCAGAACGTGCCGATTCTGGACTCGGGGGCGCGCGGCAGCACGGTGACGTTCACCCAGCACCATGTCGGGGACGTTTTGCTTACCTGGGAAAACGAGGCGTATCTTGCGACCAACAAGATCGGCAAAGGGCAATACGACATCGTCTACCCCTCGGTCAGCATCCTCGCCGAGCCGCCGGTCGCGGTCGTGGACAAGAACGTGGACGCGCACGGGACGCGGGCCGTGGCGGAGGCGTACTTGAACTATCTTTACACCCCGGAAGGGCAGGAGATCATCGCAAAGAACTTCTACCGGCCCCGGCTGGCCGCCGTCGCCCAGAAGTATGCCGCCAAGTTCCCGGCGATCAAGCTGTTCACCGTGGACAAGACCTTCGGCGGCGTCGCGGC
>JANOOM010000319.1:0-5898 GCA_031421335.1 Armatimonadota bacterium | reverse complement strand
AGAACTTCGGCTTGTGTCATCTCGTTTGTCATAAGATCACGACCCCTTTCAGCACGTCCGGCAGCGTGTGCGTCCGGCGATCAATCAGAACGGCCTCCATGCCGGCGGCCTGTGGCCCGGTGACGTCCCAGCGCGGGTCGTCCCCGACGAAGGCGCACTCCCCCGGCGCCGCGCCCAGTCTTTGCAGCGCGTGGTCGAAGATGGGCCGGGCGGGCTTGCACCAGCCGCAGTTCGGGCAGAAGACCAGGACATCTACCACTTCCGTCATGCCAAGCCGCCTCAGTTCCTCGCGCCATAAGGCGGCGGGACTGCCCAGGGCGTGTTGGAGACGATGGCAGTCCTGACGCCCCTCGCCCTGAGCGCAGCCAGTGTCGGCAGCACGTCGTCATAGACATGGGCGAGGGCGAAGATCGGGCGCATGAACCGGCGGCAGGCTTCATCACTGAGTTCTTCGGACCAGGGCGCATCCGGGAAGATGCGGGACAGCCGGCCTTCCAGGGGCCGCACCTGGCAGTCTTTCGCCTCGAAGTCCTCCGCCGCGACGCGCTCCCATTCCGCCGTTGTTCCCACGTTGTTCCCAGAAACCGCTCGACTTCCCCGATGGAGGCCCGCAGGATAGGCGGAAAGTCAGGGATCGCGTAGTAGGAGACGAGGGTATTGCCCAGGTCAAACAGGACGAAGTCTCTCATGCCCGCTCCTCCGCTTCCGCTGTGAACCGGAGCCACTGCGTCAGCTGCCCGCCCGTCGTCCCCTGCGTGGTCGCCTCGAAACCAAACCACCCGAAAGCCCCCTTGTTCCAGGGCGGCCTCGAACGGCGCCTCTAGGACGGCCTCGATATTTGCCAATGCCTGCCGCGCCTGTGCGTAGGCGTCGCCAACGCCGACGAGGCTGCCGTCGGCGCCCGTCGCCATCGTGCCCGAAACGTGGACGATGTTCCCGACGCGGACGGCGCGCGAGTAGCCGCCGACCGGCTCCCAGGCCGACACCGTGCTGACGGTTCGCCGCATCATGTCCGGCCCCTTTCCGCCTTGGGTGACTTGGCGAAGGCGGTCAGGCCGACGCCCAGGACGATCAAGAGCAGCGCGGCCAGGCCCATCAGGCCCAGACGTTCTCCCGCCAACACCGACCCCAGCAGGACCGCAACGACCGGGTTCACGTAGGCATAGCTCGTCGCCAAGGTGGGCCGGACGTGCGCCAACAAGTATGCATAAGCGCTGTAGCCCGCGACGGCCCCGAAGACGAGGTAGATGAAGGCTAGCAGGGGCCGCGCATGAGGCGACCCTTGCAGGTGTTCGCCGGTCATAAGCCCCACGCCGAGCAGCAGGGCGCCGCCGCAGAGCATCTGCGCGGCTGGGGCCATCGCACCCGAGGGGAGGGGCAGCCGCCGGCTCCAGACGGACCCGAACGACCAGCCCACGGCGGAAACGATGAGGGCGACTGCCCCGATGGGGCTTGCCCGCAGGCCGCCCTCCAGGTTGAGGCAGACGATGCCGATGAACCCGACGCCGATCCCCAGCCACTCACGGCGGTAGGGCCACTCGCCCCACAAGCCGGAAAACAGGGCCGCCCACAGCGGCACGGTGGCGACGCCCAGGGCGGCAAGCCCCGACGTCACCCCTTTGTATTCGGCCAGCATGATGCCGCCGTTGCCCAGCCCCAGCAGGAGGCAGCCGACGCGGGCCGCCCCACCCCACTGCGCCCGCGTCGGGGCCGGCTCGCCGCGCCCGCGCAGGGCCAGCATCAGCCCACCGCCCGCCAAGAGAAACCGAAAGCCCGCCATCAGGAACGGCGGGAACCCCTCCAACCCGATCTTCATGCCGAGGTAAGTGGACCCCCAGACGAGGTACACTCCAACGAGGGCCAGGCCGATGCCCGCCCGGTCCGCGCCCGTTCCCTGCTGTGTTGTCGCCGTCAATGCGATGGTCTTGCCTTCGTCTCTATGTGGTGATGCTGCTCGGCAGCCCCCGCGCGTACAGCACCAGGCAATCCTGATACTCTTCCAGCGCCCGCGTGATCGGCCGGGGCGGTTCGGCGTGGTTGACGCCGTAGTCCACCTCGCCGCACTCGGGGCGCACGCTGAACGCCAGCCGCTCTTCGGCTGGCGAGAACTGCGCGTCCACACCCGGCTTGTTGCCGCGCGCATCCAGCCGCACCCATCGCTGCCGGGACTCCACCCACACGGCGTTTAGGGCATGGACGCCCCAGCCGCTCTCGGGCGTGTCCCCGAGCGTCAGCCTCTGGTAGCACAGCCCGGCTGGGATGCCCCGGCCCCGCAGCAGAGCGGCCAGCAGGTGCGACTTGGCGTAGCAGATTCCCTCGCGGTGCCGCAGGACGTCCGAGGCGCGGCCCGTCACCCGGCGGCTCTGGATATCCCACGAGTGCGCCACTTCGTCCCGGACGAACTCGAAGTCGCCCCGGATAACTTCTTCCTCAGGGCGCCCATCACCAGGACTGGCCGCAAGATGCGCTTGAATGTCTGGGTGCCCACAGTCCACCCAAGGCGACGGCGCCAGATATGCCTCAAGTGGCGCGGGCGTGTGCAGGTTCATCAGGCGCCTTACCCTCCCACACCTGCGGTCGTTTTCAGCAGCGCGGCGTACCACTCCGAGCGGCGGGTCCGCAGCATCGCGGCATATTCCCCCACGCGCGCGCGCAGTCGGTCCGGCAGGTCCGTTCGGGCCAGCAACTCATCGCACAGCGTCAGGGCGTGATAGAAGTCCCCCGCGCCCGCCCAGCAACGGGCCGCACTGAAGGCGTGGACGAACGATTTAGGCACTAAGCCCTGCTCCCGGCACTGGTCCCGCAGGCGCTCCTCGATGGTCGCCGCCTCGGCGAACTTGGGGGCAGCTGCTTCACCGTCTCCCTGCTCGTGCAGGAGGGACGCCTGCAAGGTCAGTTCTGATTTCCGCGTTTCTTCCGCCTCGAACGCGGCGTCCAAGCCTTCGTGACTGATGCCCTTCATGGGGCGCTCGCTGCTCACGGGGCCGCCTCCCACTCCTTCATCACCTGCCGGATCGGGGGCAGGAAGGGGCGCCAGAGCCAGCCGACGTTGATCCAGAAGCCCGGCAGGATGATGCTGTCATAGCGGCCCTCGCTGTCCGGCTTCACGCGCTGGTAGCGCTTCTCCGAGTCCAGCACGAAGAAGTCGGCGCGCTTGCGCTCGGGGTCCAGCACCCAGTATTCGCGGACGCCGCCCGCCTCATACTCGCCGTACTTGGTTCCCCGGTCTATGACCGCCCCTTCGAGCGTCGCGATCTCCACCACGCAATCGGCGGGGCCGTCCAGGAAGGTGGGCTTGAGCTGTGTCAGGTGCTCCTTCATGATGAACATCAGGTCGGGCGTGCGCCCGCGCCGGATGCGCGACAGCCGCATCTGGAACGGCGCGGCCAGGACCATGCCGCTCGTGTGCTCCTCGGCATAGAGGCGCAACAGTGCGGCCAGGAACCCCGAAATGTCTTGATGCTGCGCGCTCGCTGCACTCATCGGCACGACCTCCCCGTCCACCCATTCGCCCGCCGTGTTCTCGTCCAGCCACTCCAAAAACTGCTCATAGGTCACCTTCTCCGCCGGGGGCGGCTTCGCGAGTCCATAGGGGTCTTCAATCAGAACTGTCATACTTTATCACTTTCGGTGGGAAGCCGAACAGTAGACTGCGGTGACAGAGCCAGACGAGTTCATCGGCTCTACTTCGCAGATCCACGTCTCGGACATGGACGGGGCCAGGGTAGACGTCCGCCAGCAGTAGGACGAGGCGCGGCGGCAAGTTCTCGTCATAAACGGCTTTCAGTGTGGTAGTCATCAGCATTCCCTCCTCAGCCTAGGTATGATACTCGGCGTTGATTTTGACATAGTCATAGCTGAAGTCGCAGGTCCAGACCGTGGCCGCTTCGCCGTCGGGCTGATGGAAGTCCACCAATATCTGCACTTCTTTGGCTTTCATGGCTTCCGACACGACGTAGCCGTTGAAGTCGGTGGGCATCCCCTGACGGTAGACGGTCGTGCCGGCCAGGGCGATCTCGACGCGCTCGGGGTCGAAGGCGACTCCGGCCCGGCCCGTGGCGGCCAAAATCCGGCCCCAGTTGGGGTCGTTGCCGAACAGGGCGGTCTTGACGAGCGGCGAATTGGCGATGGTCTTTGCGACCGAGCGCGGGAAGCCCGCCCGCTGCTCAGGCGTAAGTTCCAGGCCGTTCGCGGCGTAGGTCTGGGCCAGCCGGTCGGGGATGGCGACACCCTGGACAGTGACCTCGACGAGCTTGGTGGCCCCCTCGCCGTCGCGGGCGATTTCTTTGGCGAGGTAGAGGCAGACAGAGTACAAAGCCTTTTCAAACGCGCGGGCGTCGGCACTCTCTAGGCTGCTGATGGGAGCGTTCCCGGCCAGGCCGTTGGCGAGGACCAGCACCATGTCGTTCGTGGAGGTGTCGCCGTCCACGGTGATGGAGTTGAACGTGTACCAGCAGACGCGTTTCAGCATCTCGGACAGGACCGGCTGCTCGATAGCGACATCGGTGGTCAGGAACCCGAGCATGGTCGCCATGTTGGGGGCGATCATGCCGGAGCCTTTGGCGATGGCCCCGAGCCGGGCCGTCCGGCCGCCCTCCAGGGGGAACTCGACGGCGACCCGCTTGAGGAACGTGTCTGTGGTCATGATGGCCTGGGCGGCATCATCACAGGTCTCGTCGTGCAACTTGGCGACGGCCTCGGGGATGCCCGCCGCGATCTTTTCGATAGGCATTTTGGTCCCGATGACGCCGGTACTCGCCGACAGGACGCGCCGGGCCGGCACGCCCAGAGCTTCGGCGGCGAGGTTGACCATGGTCACGGCGTCGGCCCAGCCCTGTTCGCCGTTGCAGGCGTTGGCGTTGCCGGAGTTGACGACGATGGCGCGGGCCAATCCGTCCTGGAGATGGGTCTGGTTGCTGACGATGCAGGGGGCCTGGACGATGTTGGTGGTGAAGACGCCCGCCGCCACAGCGTCCACATCGGAGACGATGAGGGCGAGGTCGTTGCGCTTGCGCTTGACGCCGCAGTAGACGCCCGCCGTTTTGAAGCCTCTAGGGGCGACGATGCCGCCGCCGATGATCTCCATGCCGCTGAGCACTGTGCTGCCTGCGATGATTTTCGTGCCGCCTGGTTCCGTGCTGCCGTTGATTTCCATAGGTTGTCGTTCTTGTCCTCAGGCCGTGTCTGACCTCTCCCCGCCGGGTGCAGTTGCTCCGCCGCGAGCGGCGACCCACCCCTGTTAAGGGAGGGTGAGAAGGGAATAGGGCGCGGGCTTGGGCCGCCTCGTCTTATCTGCCGCCTCGTCTTGTCTTCACCCTTCCCTAACAGGGAGGGGTCGCCGCTCGCGGTGGGGGTAGGATCACGGCCACACCGCGCCCATCGTCAGCCCGGTCGTCTCGTCGAAGCCGCACATCAAGTTCATGTTCTGGATCGCCTGCCCCGCCGCGCCTTTGACCAGATTGTCAATGGCCGAGACGACGATGACGCGGTTCGTCCGCTTCTCGAAAGCCAGGCCGATGTGACAGTAATTGGTCCCATAAACGTGCTTGGTCGCAGGGAACTGACCGGGTTCCAGGAGAACGACGAATGGCGCGTCCGCGTAGTAGGCGCTATAAGTTTCGTAAATCTCCTCGAACGAGGTTTCCACCGGGATTTGCTGCGGCTGGCGCCCAGGCATCTCAGGCAGATAGTCACGGAAGGTGACGTAGGCCGTCGTCAGGATGCCGCGCGTGATCGGCAGCAGGTGGGGCGTGAATGTGACGGCGACATCGTTGTCGTAGCCCGCGCTGCTCAATCCCTGCTCGATCTCAGGCCGGTGTCGGTGTGTGCCCCCGACGCCGTAAGGCTTCACGCTCTCGTTGACCTCTGCGAAGTGGTAGTCCAGACTAAACTTGGAAC
>JANOOM010000318.1:0-4854 GCA_031421335.1 Armatimonadota bacterium | reverse complement strand
CAACCGCCCACCACGCCCCCTACAGCGTCTTCACGAACTCCAGCACCTCTCGTGTGTGGTCCTCTACTTTGACGCGCGGGAAGATCTTGGCTATGCTGCCCCCTTTGTCGATCACGAATGTCGTCCGCTCGATCCCCATGTACTTCTTGCCATAGTTGTTCTTCTCCTTCCATACCCCGTAGGCTTCGGCGACCGCGTGATCGGTGTCGGCCAGCAGAGGGAAGGGGAGGGCGTGCTTCTCGGCGAACGCGACGTGCGAAACCTGGTCGTCCGGGCTGATGCCCAAGATCGCCCCGCCCGCCGCCTCGAAGTCCGGTTCCAGGTCCCGGAAGCCGCACGACTCGGCCGTGCAGCCGGGTGTGTCGTCTTTCGGGTAGAAGTAGAGAATGACGGTGGACTTGCCCTTGTAGTCGGCCAAAGACAGCGGCGCTTCGCCCTGCCGGGTGACGGCGGGGACCCGGAAGTCCGGGGCCATGTCGCCCACCTGTAGGTTCGCCTGTAGTTCAGCCATTGTGGAAGTCTCCTAAATTAAGTCAAGCCGCTTGACGGCCCAGTGTGGGTGTGTTAAAATGGGGCTGCACGAAAGGACTCTAAACCATGCAGCAAGCCACGCCCACACTGCGCCATATTATAACCCTCTGCCTCGTGGGCGCCGCCGCCCTTCCGCTCCTTGCCGGCTGCGGCGGGGGAGGCGGCAGCAACGGCAATCCCGGAACCGGCACCACGGGGACGGGCACCAACACGAACGGGACCAGCACGCTCGGCACCAACGGACCCGCTCCCGCAGTCACCTCCGTCAGCATCGTCGAGCCGAACGGCCTGACGGCCTCGCTGTCCGAGAACACCAGCAGCATCAGCGTCGGCGGCAGCGTCATCTATACGCTGACCCTCACCAACACCACGGCCGCCGCCGTTTCTATCCACTACAGCTCGTCCACGCCGACTGCGCCGCCCGCCGGCCTCGTCGTGCGCGACCCGTCCGGCAACCAGGTCCCCGGCTCGGTCCCCGGTCCGCCCCCGCTGGACAACACCACGCTCGCGCCCGGCCAGACCCTCACCAGCATCCAGACGGTCTCCGGGTACACGCTGTCCGGCACTTACAACGCGACCGCGACCTTCACCGACGGCGCCACCTTCGCCACCCTCGCCCCACTTGCCGTCGCCGTGCATTAAATCATAGGCTCACTCGGCCCGCTGCGGGCGCTCCCAGATTGTCTCCGGGGCGCCCGCGCGGCTGTTCACCAGCCGCGCCAGCACGAACAAGTAGTCACTCAGGCGGTTCATGTACCGGGCCACTTCCGGGTTGACCGGCTCGGCCTGCTCCAAAGAGACCAGGCATCGCTCCGCCCGCCGGCAGACCGCCCGCGCCTGGTGCAGCATCGCCCCGCCCGGCGACCCGCCCGGCAGGATGAAGTGCCGCAGCGGCGGCAGCTCGGCCTCGAACCGATCAATCTCCGCTTCAAGCCGCGCCGTCGCGTCCGCCCCGAGCCGGCCCGCCGCATCGCCCTTCTCCTGCGGCGTCGCAAGGTCCGCCCCGACCTCGAACAGCTCCCCCTGGATGCGTGTCAGGACCGATTTCGCCTCGGCGTCGCTTATCAGCGTCAGGGCCGACCCCAGGACCGCGTTGCACTCGTCCACCGTGCCGTAGGTTTCGACGCGCCTGGCGTCCTTGCGGACGCGCTGGCCCCCGTACAGACTTGTCTCCCCGCTGTCGCCGCTTCTGGTGTAGATCTTCATACCAAAGTATAGACCGGCGGCGGAAGCAAAGTCAAGCGCGGGAACCCCTCCCGGCTCGTTCCTCGCCACCCTCCCCGAAGCGGAGAGGGGAGGAGTTCGGAGAGGAAAGGTCTGACCGGGCGCCGCTTGCCGCGCCCGCCCTGTCTATACCTACTCCGCCTGCATCTCCCTCGCCTTCACCCACCTTGCCCCCCGCCACAACTCGTCCCCCTCCCGTTTCGGGAGGGGAGCCGAGGAACGAGGCGGGGTGGGTTCCGACTACGCACCCCGCGTGATTTCCACCGCCCATGCGAACTCGCCCGCCGCCTGCGCCTCGGGCGGCATCAGGACGACCAGCGCGTCCGCTGTCCGCCACCATTCCAGCTCGCCCTTATGGCCCAGCAGGCGCACCGCCCCGATCTCACCGTCCCACAGGCCCGCGCCCGCGCCGAGCGAGCGGATCGTCAGCCGGGCGCCGGGCCAGGCCAGGGCGATGGCGTACAGCGCGCCGCTTTTGGTGGTGAACCGGATGTCCTCGCCGGTGAACGGCTGCCGCTTGGTGTCCGTGAAGGCCCCTTCCGCCACTTCGGTCGGCCCCTCGCCGAAGACGCGCCAGGGCCGCGTTTGGTAGATGGCCTCGCCGTTCGTCTTCAGCCATGCCCCGACGCGCCGCAGCATCGCCTGCTCGGGTTCCGGGATGGTGCCGTCCGGCTTCGGCCCGGTGTTCAGCAGCAGCGCCCCGTTCTTGCTGACGACATCCACGAGGTCGGCGACGAGGTCGCCCGCCTCCTTGTAGTCCTGGTTCTCGATGTACCCCCAGGAGTTCTTCGAGACGGACGTGTCGTTCTGCCAGAACTGCGGCCGGATGCCCGCGAGCTGCCCGCGCTCGATGTCGAAGACGCCGACGCCGTCCGGCATGGCCCCGTATTTGTAGTTGATGGCGACGCCCAGCCCCCATTCCGCCGCCCGGTTGTAGTAGAAGGCCGCGAACTTCTGCAAGTAGGGGGCAAATGACTGGTGCTCGATCCACCAGTCGAACCAGACCACCTGCGGCCGGTACTTGTCCACGATCTCGCAGGTCCGCAGCAGCCAGTCTTCCAAGAACTCCGTGCTGACCGGTCCCCCCTGTTTCGGGTCCCCCCAGTCGGCGGGCGCGGGCTGGGCGGGCGCGTATAGCCCGGCGTTCGCCTCGTCCTGCACGTCCGACGGAAACTTGCGGCCCCCGTCGAAGAACCACCAGTGTTCCGCCCGGTGCGAGGACGCGCTGAAGACCAGCCCTTTCGCCCGGATCGAGGTGGCCAGTTCGCCGATCAAGTCCCGCTTTGGCCCCATCTTTGCCGCGCTCCACTCTGACAGGTCTGTGTCATACAGCGGGAACCCGTCGTGGTGCTCGGCGACCGGCATGACGAACCGCGCGCCGGCCTCGTGGAACAGGTCGGCCCAGGCGTCCGGGTCGAAACGCTCGGCCCCGAACATCGGAATAAAATCTTTGTAGCCGAACTCCGTGTGCGGGCCATAGGTCGCGACATGGTGCTTGAAGTCCGCGTGGCCCTCCTGGTACATATCGCGCGGATACCACTCGTTGCCGAAGGCCGGGACGCAGTAAAGTCCCCAGTGGACGAAGATGCCGAACTTGGCGTCCTCGTACCAGGCCGGGATCGTGTAGCTCGCCTTCAGCGACTCCCAGGTCGCCGCGAACGGCCCCGCCGCAATGACCCCGTCAACAGTCTGCATCGTGATTGGTGCGCTCATCATGTCTCCTTCACGCCTCAGTAATGCGTCCTAGTTGCAACGGGCGCCGCCCGTTTTCCTCCCCGTTGTTGTCGGGAGCTTCTGCGCTGGGCGTTGACAGAGTCGGAGCCTCTGTGTTGTCATCCTGCATCGCGCGTAAGTGAAAGGTACGAAGATAACTCCCCTTCCTCAATCAGAGTCTCTCTGCGAGGGTCATGTCCCAGGGTAAGATCCGAAACAGACTGAGGACACGACTTGCGCCGCTCCCATTTTCTACTACTGAGAAGTGTAATAGTAGACACGAAATGTGATATGGGCGCCTAAAATTCAAACCGACACCGAAAATCGTGTTCCCCGATCTTGCTCTCCATCTTGCGTCCCCTGGATGCTGGGATTTTCGGTGCCTCACCCTTCCAAAGCCTCGGGTTTCGTCCCATGGCGATCTGCGCCGCCGCTGACGCCCGCCACCCTATGACGTTCGCAGGAGACACAATCGCAATGCTGCACTTACCGCAAGGCCCACGCGCCCGCCGCAAGCCTTTTTTCCTCTTGGCCGCACTATTTTTTGTCGTCCCCTTCCTGTCCTGCCTTGCCGCGCCCCGCCTGCGGGCTGACGCGCTCACCGACAAGTTGGCCCTCCTGGCCGCCGCGCAAGTCGTCCCGCAGCCGCTCGACCAGTGGCGCTTCCACAAGCCCGACGTGGCGGGCGGGGAGGCGGCCGGCTTCGATGATTCGGCTTGGCCGACGGTCGCGCCAGGCTCCACCTGGGCCGGCGAGAACAGCAGCGTCTGGTTCCGCACGCGCTACGTCGTCCCCGAGACCATCGGGGGCGTGCCGACGCGCGGGGCGGCCCTGCGGCTCGACATGGGCATGGACGATGACGCCGAGGTCTACGTCAACGGCAAGTTCTTACTCAAGTTCAACTGGGATGCGGGCCAGATGACCCTGACCGATCACGTCCAGCCTGGGCAGGTGTTCCTGCTCGCCGTGCGCGGCATCAACGGGCCGGGGACGGGCGGTCTGCGCCACGCCCGGCTCGTTTACAGCCTGTTCGCGCCGCTTGAGCGCTACGTCCGCGATGCCCAGTTCGTGGACCGCATCAGCGCTTCCATGCCGCCCGCCGTTCAAGTGAAGACTCGGGCGACGCTGGCGGCCTCCGAAGGCGCTCTCGATATGACCGCCCTGGAAGCCAAGGACTACGCCAGGGCCGGCGTTTCGCTCTCAGCGGCCCAGAAGATCCTGCTCGCGCTGGCTCCGCAGACGCGCGCTTATGACGTCTATTACGTTGGACACGCGCACATAGACATGAACTGGCTCTGGACCTGGCCCGAGACCGTGGACGTCTGCCACCGGACGTGGGACAGCGCCATGCACCTTATGGACCTCTATCCCGATTTCGGCTTCGTG
>JANOOM010000317.1:0-15226 GCA_031421335.1 Armatimonadota bacterium | reverse complement strand
TCTACTTGGAGATTTCCGGCAGCCTGGACGCCGACAAGGTCGCCCAGGCGTCCTCGGTCGTGACTGCCCGCAAGCTGCTCTACGGCAGCGGCCTGCCCCATGGCAGCCCGCACCTGACGCGCGCCCTGGTCGAGAGCGCGCCGACACTGACGCGCCCCGACCGGGGCCGCATCCTGTCCGAGAACGCCGTCGTCCTGCTGCGGACGGCGATTGAGCCGGAAGAAGCGGAAGAAGACGAAGCGGAATGAGCCGCCCCACCCAATGCCCGAAGTCAAATTCACGGCGCAAAGCTATTTGGTGGTGGCACAGGAATACCTGAGCGCCTCCCGGCGTTTGTGCGAGGGGTCTCTGTTCTTCCTGGCCCACTGCATCGCTGGCCTCGCCGTAGAATGCATCCTCCGGGCGTCTGTGCGCCAGGTGGACGACACCTTCACCGACCGGCACGACTGGGGCCAGCTCGCGGCCTAGGGTGACTTCTTCAGTCTGGTGCGCGGCGAGAAGCAGATCGAGTGTGACGCGAAGCTGAACGAGATCAATCTGAGATGGCGGAGCAACCAGTGCTACATGACGGAAAGCCAGTTGCTGTCATACTTGAACAACACGCGGCTGGACTGGTGGGTCCGTGGGGACCGGACGAAACACAACAGCAAGCACTTGTACAGCCTTGCGGAAGACATCGTCGGGCTGGAAGTGCTCAAGTAAGTAACCGCCCCCTAAAGGAGGCGGCTTTGCCACTACCCGCAAGCGGGTGCGACTATAGGGTGCCTTACGATTACACCCCGTGTTCCAAACTCGCAAGCGAGCAAGGAACCATCTGAGAGGCCCGAGGGCCAAAGCAGATACGTCTCGATACTTTACGCGGCAAAACGTATTGAGTTGCCGCAACCTTTGTATCAATTTGTGAAGGTGGCCGTTTTGTAACTGTTCCTGCTCGTTTGAGCGTGTGCCTTACGACCAAGCTTATTATACCCGAAAGGGCTTACTTTAACCTGAAAGGACAAGGAGCAGAGCCTTCGGCAGACAGGAAGCAATCCCTCTGCTGCCTGAAGGCAAGTAGTCTCCTTGCTTGATTTTATGAAACAACGCATAAAGGAAGCGCTGCAACGGACACTTCGCGGGTACGCAGGTTCACCTGCGGCGGGACGAGCAGGCGGAAAAGGTCAACGGCTATGTGCTCTGGGAGGGCTTCTCCGGGCATGACTTCCTTTGGCGCCAGAACTTCTTGTATCGCGTTCCGCGCCGCGAGTTTGGGCCGGAAGCGCAGGGAATTTCTCACCTGTTTACCTGCACGCCGAACGAATACGAACAAATGGCTGCTGTTTGAGATATCGAGTGATTTGAGAAAAGACGACGCGGATGAGTAATTTCACTTCTCCCGACTCCGGGGGAGCCAGAGAAGGTTTCGGAGCGCGACGTTTGCGGGCCTCACCGCTGGCGCGGCTCCTCGCCAAACAGCGCGGCATCAGCATCGCCCATGTCAGCGGCACCGGGCCGCAGGGGCGCATTGTCGACGCCGATGTTCGCGCTCACACCGGAGAACCTCCCGCCCCTGCCATGTCTTCTCCGGCTCCCCCGAAATCGGGGGCGGGAGGAGGCGAGCGCCGCATCGTCATTGCCCTCATCGCCTTCACGCTGCTCGTTTCTACCCTGCCGTATGCCTTGGGCTACTTCCTCGCACCCGTCATGGGCTTGCAGGGCGGCTCCACATTTATTGGCACGCCCTACAACATTGACGACTACTGCAATTATCTGTCCTGGCTGCGGCAGATGGCGGACGGGCGCTTCTTCCTTCACAACATGTTCACGACAGACGCCCAGAACGATTTGGAGTTCAATGTCTTCTTCTGGGTGCTGGGCCGCATCATCGCCCTAACGCACTGCTCGCCCCAGGCCGCTCTGCAAGGGGCGCGGCTGGTCGGCGGCGGCGCCCTGCTGTGGCTCATCTATCGCTTCTACCGCCACTGCCTGCCCGCCGACAAGAACGCCCGGCTGGCCGCCTTTGGCTTCGCCTGCCTGTCCAGTGGGTTCGGCTGGGTGCAGTGGCACCGCTGGCAAGATAAGAACCTGGTGGGCGGCCCGGTGGATGCCTGGCAGCCCGAAGCGTACACGTTCCTCAGCATCTACACGTCGGCCCTGATGACCGTCAGCACCGTCTTCATCCTGGGCGCCTTGTACGCCCTGCTGCGCGGCGAGCAGACCGGGAAGATGCGCTACGCGGTCTACGCGGGCCTGTGTGGGGGCGTCCTGGGCAACATGCACTCGTATGACGTCCTGCATCTGTCGGCGGCCTGGGGCCTGTTTCTGGTCGTCTGGACCGTGCTGAGGCGCGGCAAGGGCGTCGCCATGAGCTGGGCGCGGGCGGTCGTCGCTCTGGCTTTGACCCTGCCGACGACGCTCTACATGTACTACGTCTTCAACGCCGAGGCGGTCTTCAAAGCCCGCGCGAATGTGCCGACCTTGTCGCCTGCCGTCTGGCATTACTTCCTGGCTTACGGCCTTGTCTTCCTACTGGCCGTGCTTGCGGCAGTGCTCGTGGCCGCGCACAGTCTCGCGCCCGCTGAGGCAGGGGCAGAAAAGAAGCAGGAGCAGGCGGCGCCCACACCCCTCCCCCTCGTCTTCGCCCTCTGCTGGGCCGTCGGTGGCCTGCTGGTTTGCTATCTGCCGTTCGCCTTCCAGCGCAAGATGCTGATGGGCGAGCACATCCCCCTCTGCCTGCTGGCCGGCGTGGGCGCGGCCTGGCTGGCGCGGCGATACGCGCCCCGCTTCCAGCCACTCGCATTGGCGCTGCTCGTGCTCGCCTCGGCCCCCTCCAGCGCCCTGTTCCTGGTGCGCGACGTGCGCCACCTCGAGACCGACCACAGCGAGACCCACTTGTTCCCATTCCTATCCACGGATCTCGTGGACGTCTACCGCTGGCTCCGCGTCAACACGCCCGTGAATGCTGCTGTGGTCGGATTGCCCGGCCTCTGCACCTACCTCCCCGGCGAGGCGGGCCGCGTCGTCTGGGCCGGTCACTGGGCCGAGACGCCCCACTATCGTACCAAGGACGACGAGTTCGCCGATGCCTTCGACCGGATCGCCCCGGACTATGGGCGACACCAGTTCCTGCTGAGTACGAAAGCACAGTTTCTTTTTTATCCCAATGAGATCGCCCCCACCGACATGTTCAAGCGACGCGACGGCCTGCATCGTTGGGTGGAACTAACCAAGGCGCCACCGCCATATCTGAGAGAAGTCTACAAGAACGGCACATTCACGGTGTACAAGATACGGTAGGAACCTAACCCCGGCGCGAGCGCCGGGGTTAGGTTGCATTCGCCGCCCTTTTTGCGATATAATACGATCCTGATGACACTTGTAAGCGAAGCGCCCGTTCTGGGCCTTGATCCGATTAAACTGCCCGGGACCGGGCGCGGCGGCTACACCGTGCTGACCTGGGGCTGCCAGATGAACGAGGACGACTCGGCGCAGATGGCAGCCATGCTGGAAGCACAGGGCTACGCCCCCGCCGAGCGGATCGAGGACGCCTCGGTCATCCTGCTCAATACCTGCTCCGTGCGCGCCAAGCCCGAGCGCAAGGCATACAGCAAGATGGGAGAGCTGCGCGCGCTGAAGGCGTCGAACCCCGACCTGGTCATCGGCGTCTGCGGCTGCATGGCCCAGAAAGAAGCCCCCGAGATCCGGCGGCGCGCGCCCTATGTGGACCTCGTCGTCGGCACCGGCCAGATAGACCGCGTCCCGGCCCTCGTGGAGCGCGTCCGGGCCGAGCGCACGGCGATCATCGCCACCGAACTGCCGTCGCGCCGGGACCGGGGCGACAAGGGGACGCCGCTCCGCGTTATCGGCGTGCCAAGCGGGACGGCCCCCAAGCTCAAGTCGTTCGTGTCCATCTCGTATGGCTGCGACAAGTTCTGTGAGTTCTGCATCGTCCCCATCACGCGCGGCAAGGAGCGGTCGCGGCCCGCCGACGAGATCGTGCTGGAAGTGGAGCGGCTGGCCTCGCTCGGCACCAAGCAGGTGACTCTGCTCGGGCAGACCGTGAACTCCTACGGCAAGTTTCTAGACGACCCCTGCTCGTTCGCACACCTCTTGGAGCGGCTAAACGCGATTGAGGGCATTGAACGGATACGGTACACGTCGCCGTACCCGAAAGACTTCAACCAGGACATGATCGAGGCCATCGCCGGCCTGCCCAAAGTCTGCGAGCAGGTCCATATGCCCGTCCAGGTGGGCGACGACGTTCTGCTGAAACGGATGCACCGGGGCTACACCCTGGACCAGTACAAAGAAATCGTCGCCCGCCTTCGGTCCGCCGTTCCGGACGTCGGGTTGACGACAGACCTCATGCTCGGCTTCCCCGGCGAGACCCACGAGCAGTTCGAAAACACTCTGCAGTTCGTGGCCGAGATGCGCTACGATGCCGCCTTCATGTTCGCTTACTCACCGCGCGAGGGGACCAAAGCCGCCGTGCTTGGCGACCAGATTCCCGAGGCCGTCAAGCTGGCCCGGCTGAACGAGCTGATCGGACTGCAAAACAAGATCACTTTGGAAGTGAATGCGGCCCAGGTCGGCAGTGTCTACGAGGTGCTGGTCGAGCGGCGCAGCCCCAAGGACCCCCTGAAGTGGACCGGGCTGAACCGGCAGGGCAAGACGATCAACTTCCCCGCCGCCCGTGACCTGGAAGGCCGGCTCGTGCAGGTGAAGGCGGTCAAGTCGCATTTGTGGGGCTTCACGGGCGAGATGCTGCCCGCGCGCACTGAGCGCGGGCTGACGCTTACGATGGTGGAATAAGGACCAATCTATGGGCAAAGGCAAAAAGATCGCGTTGTGGTCGTCTCTGGGCATCTTCGCCCTGCTGGTACTGGGCGCGGGTCTGATCCTGCACACTTACAGCCGCATGACCGGTCACGCGGGCGGCATCCGGGGTATCGGGCAAGCCATCAAAGATGCACATGAGGCCGCCTTTGAACCCAGCGCGGGTTTCCAGGGCCAGGACAAACTCACCATCGTCTGCATGGGGATTGATGACAATTGGACTGACAGCGACGTCGTCTACACGGCCAACGCCCGCACCGACACTCTGTTCGTGCTGACGCTCGACCTGAAAAACAAGAAGGCGACGATGCTTTCTATCCCGCGCGATACCTACGCCCACATCGTCGGCACCAAGCACGACTGGCACTTCAAGATCAATGCCGCTTACACCACCGGCGGACCGATGCGGACCATCGCCACGGTGAACGAGTTCCTCGGCACCAGCGCCAACCACTACATGGTGCTCAATGTTGACACCACCAAGAAACTAGTGGACGCCATCGGCGGCGTGGACGTGAACGTCGAGCACGAGATGCACTACCACGATAAGTGGGGGCACTTGTCCATTGACCTCCAGCCCGGCGAGCAGCACTTGATGGGCGACGACGCTGTTGGGTACGCGCGCTACCGCCACGGTGATGCCGGCAAGAAGGTGACGCCCGAGGACGGCGACGAGCGACGCATGTACCGCCAGCACCTGCTCCTGCGCGGCATGGTGGACCGGGCCAAGACCTTCGCCAACGTTTCCCAGGCCCCGCACCTCGTTGACGTCGCCATGGGGTCCATCCGCACTGACCTGACGCGCCAGCAGCTCTTCGACCTAGCCGCTATCTTCAAAGGTGTCCAGCAGGGTGACATCCAGACGGCCTCCATCCCCGGCGACGATTTCCGGGGCGCTGACGGGGCCTGGTTCTACCGAATCACCCCCGAAGTCGCTCATGCCTACGCCGACTGGCTGGTCAAGGGCGATGAGACCGCGCCGCGCCGGATCGTCACCGTCGTCGTCAAGAACGGTACCCCGACGCCTGGCCTGGCCCAACGTGCGGTGGACCAGCTCAGGGCGATGGGCTATACCAATGTCCAGAACGGCGGCAACGCCGACCATCCCCGCATTCAGATGGCCGGCTTGAAGGCCGCCGCCAAAGGTGGGGTCCCCCGCACCGCCCTGCTCGATACCGGCGTCGCCGATTCCCTCGCCCCCCAGGACGTCGCGACTCTGCTGGGGCTCACATCGCCCGTGGTCGCGCGTCGCCCGGTCAAGCCCAACAAACTCGGCTGGACTCCCCCGCCAACAGTTACGGTGACACTGGGACAGGACTACGCGACGGCCTACAAGACCGCCGTCGCGAGCGGTGCCCTGCCGCCGCCCAATATCGTAAACAGCCGGGCCGCCGCGAGCGCAAACTAAATGGAACAGGCCCCGATCCGCGCGCTGATGATCGGGGCGCACCCCGACGACTGCGAGTACCTCGCGGGCGGCCTGGCCGCCAAGTACCGCGCTCGGGGCCACGCCGCTCGGTTCGTGTCGGTGACCAACGGCAATGCGGGGCACCACCAGATGGGCGGTGGTCTTCTGGCCCGACGCCGCCTGGAAGAGACGCGCCGCGTTTCGGCGTTAACCGGGATCGAGTACGAGGTCCTGGACAACGACGACGGCCAGCTTGAGGCTGATCTTTCCACGCGCGCCCAGGTCATCGGCCTCATCCGCACCTTCCGCCCCGATCTGATCTTCACCCACCGGACCAACGATTACCACCCCGACCATCGCCGCACCGGCATCTTGGTCCAGGATGCCTCGTACCTGATCCGCGTCCCCAATATCTGCCCCCTCGTTCCGCACCTCACCTACAGCCCGATCATTTCGTACTTCCAAGACGGCTTCAAGAAGCCGATCCCGTTCTCGCCCGATGTCGTCGTCGGCATTGACGACGTCTTTGAAGACAAGGTCCGGATGCTCCACTGCCACGAGTCGCAGTTCTACGAGTGGCTGCCGTGGATCGGCGGCTACGCCGATCAGGTCCCGGACGGCGACGCCGCTCGCCTCGTCTGGCTGCGCCGGGCGCGTGAGGAATATGACGGCGCAGTCGCTGACCGCTTTCGCGGCGCGCTCACCGCGCGCTACGGCGACGCGGCAGGGAACGCTGTCCGCTATGCCGAAGCGTTCGAGGTGAGCGAGTACGGCCGCGCCCTGCCCCCCGACGAGGTTGGCCGTTGGTTCCCCCTGTAGAGGTGGGGTCCCCCCGCCCTTCCTCCCACTGCCCTCGTCTTGCCAATCACCTCTCGTATCTGCTATAATTGAAAGGCAGGACTCACAACGGGTTGGAACCGGTGCCGCATCGCCGGAGACGACCATGGGCGCGACGACCAACGCCGTCAAAATATTGGACCAGATGGTAGGTGCCGACAGCGAGATGCGCGCCATGCTCGAAGAAGAGCGCGCAAATCTGCGCGTCGCCCGCTTGGTCTACGAGGCCCGCTCCGCCGCTAGGGTGACGCTGGCTGAACTGGCGGCGCGCGTCGGCTCACAGCCCTGGGTCATCGCCCGCCTGGAAGACGCCGACTACGAGGGGCAGACGCTGGATACGCTCGCCTGCATCGTGCGTTCCCTGGACCAACGCATGGAAGTCCGGCTCGCCCCGCGTCAGGCGGCGACCGCAGCGGCCTAAGCCTTTTGCGACAACCTACTGACCCTTCCTGTCGTGGCGCAGCCACTGAGCGCGCCAAGGCGGGTTCTTTCTATTTCTTGAGCGCTCATACCGAACGGGTGTACGATCAAAATGGCCTTCTCACTCGCTAACCTCCCCACGACCAGCCTCTCCCCCATGCTGCGGCAGTATTTCGACTTCAAGGCCGAGCGGGCCGACGTCGTCCTGCTGATGCGCGTCGGCGACTTCTATGAGGCTTACGGGGAGGACGCCGAGATCATCGCCCGCGAGCTTGAAATCACGCTGACGGGCCGCGAAGACAAGCAGGCCGGGGCGCGCATCCCCATGGCCGGCGTCCCGCACCACGCCATGGAGCGGTATGTCGCTCGGCTCATCGGTAAGGGCTACAAGGTCGCCGTCTGCGACCAGGTGGAGGACCCCAAGCAGGCCAAGGGACTGGTCAAACGCAAGGTGACGCGCGTCATGACGCCCGGCACCATCGTCGAAGACGCCATGCTCGACGCCAAGACCAACAACTATCTTGTCGCGGCGATCACCGGCGCCAAAGTGCCCGCCGGGGTCGGCGTCGTGGACGTGTCCACGGGCGAGTTCCTGGCGACCGAGATGCCCTGCGACGCTGGGCCGGAGAAGGTGGTAGAGGAGATCATGCGCCTTCAGCCCGCCGAGTGCCTCCTGCTGCCGGGCATGGAAGAACTGGGCGAGCAGATCAAGGCGGTCTCCAAGACCGTTGTCACCTTCCACCAGCCCGCTGAGACGCGCCGGTCATCCCGGCAGGTTCTGCTGGACCACTTCGGGACCCCCTCCCTGCGCGGCTACGGGGCCGAGCAGATGACGTCTGGCCTGGACGCCGCCGCTCTGCTGCTGGATTATATCAAGCAGACCCAGCAGGGGGCGGCGACTCATATCAGAAGCCTGGCGACCTATTCCACCGAGAACTACATGGTGCTGGACGCCGCCGCCCGGCGTAATCTGGAGCTGACGCATTCGCTGGCCGATGGCGCCAAGAGCAAGAGCCTCGTGTCTATCCTGGACCGCACCGTCACGCCCCTGGGCGGGCGCCTGCTGCGGAAGTGGTTCGACCAGCCCCTCTTAGCTTTGGATAAGATCCACAACCGACAGGCTGCCGTGGGCGAGTGCTACGCCGATGCCTTGCTGCGCGGCGACCTGCGCGACGCCCTGCGCCGGATCGCGGATTTAGAGCGCTTGACCGCCCGCATCTGTTCGGGGGCGGCCAATGCGCGCGATCTAGTCTCCTTGAAGCAGTCTCTCCAGGCGCTGCCCGAGGTGGAAACCGCGCTTGCCCGCGCCCCCGAGGGCGGGGCGCTGGCACCCATGCGGGCCGTCGTCGCCGACGCCCCGCCGAGCCTGCTGGAGCTTCTGGAGACCACTATCCGGCCCGAGCCGCCCATGCTGCTGCGCGAGGGCGGGCTGATCCGAGACGGCTACAGCCAGGAGCTTGACGACCTGCGCGAGCTGCGGTCGGGCGGCAAGGCGTTCATCGCCAAGATCGAAGAAACTGAGCGCGAGCGCACTGGCCTCAAGAACCTCAAGGTCGGCTTCAACAACGTCTTCGGCTATTACATCGAGATCAGCAAGGCTGGCAGCGGCATCGCCGTCCCGACCGATTACCAGCGCAAGCAGACCACGGCCAACGCCGAGCGCTATATCACGCCCGCCCTGAAGGAATATGAGGCGCAGGTTTTGGGGGCCGAAGAAAAGATCTTCGAGCTGGAATACAAGCTGTTCATCAGCATCCGGGACGAGATCGCGGACAAATACACCGGCCAGATCTTGAAGCTGGCGAAGATCTTGGCCCGGCTGGACGTCTTCGCCGGGCTGGCTGAAGTCGCCCTCTCGGGCCGGTTCGTCCGCCCCGAGGTCCACTCAGGCGACACACTCTCCATCACAGCGGGGCGCCACCCGGTTGTCGAGAGCTTGCAAAGCGGGACGCTGTTCGTCCCCAACGACACCTACCTGGATGGCGAGGCGGCCCGGCTGCACATCATCACCGGGCCGAACTCGGCGGGCAAGAGTACCTATCTCCGCCAGGTCGCCTTGATCGTCCTGCTGGCCCAGATCGGGTCGTTCGTCCCCGCCGACGCCGCCTCAATCGGACTGGTGGACCGCATCTTCACCCGCGTCGGCGCCCACGACGATCTGGCGAGTGGGCAGTCCACGTTCATGGTGGAGATGAACGAGACGGCCAACATCTTAAACAACGCCACGCCGCGATCTTTGGTCATCTTGGACGAAGTCGGACGCGGGACCAGCACCTACGACGGCCTGGCTTTGGCCTGGGCGATCACCGAGTATTTGCATGCCGTCGGAGTCAAGACGCTGTTCGCCACCCACTACCACCATTTGAACGAGCTGGAAAAGACGCTGGCGGGCGTTAAGAACTACCGCGTGGCCGTCAAGGAGCAGGGCGACCACATCGTCTGGCTCCGCAAGATCATGCCCGGCGGCACCGACAAGAGCTATGGCATCCAGGTGGCGAAGCTGGCCGGCATCCCCGACCCGGTCTTGCGCCGCGCCCGCGAAGTCCTGAAGACTTTGGAGGCCATGGGCAAGGGCGAGGGGGCCGTCGGCGGCGCGGATGCGGGCGAGCGCCTGTCATCACAGACCCACCGCCTCCAGGCCACGCTGTTCGAGGCCGAGCGCCACCCCGTCCTCGACGAATTGGAGTCGCTGGACCTTGGCACGCTCTCACCCATCGAGTCGCTGACCAAGCTGTATGAGTTGCAGCGCAAGCTGATGGGCGGCTGATTCTTGGTATAATGGCGTAGAGGGGCTGCTGATGATCACGAAAACGCGCGCGACGCTTGAAGATCTTTATGCCACGCCGGGCAAGGCGGAACTCGTAAACGGAGAACTGGTGCTGATGAGTCCGACAGGAGCAATGCCGGGCTATGCCGGCGACGAAATCTTTGCCAGCCTCCGTGATTATGTGCGGATGACCCGGTTCGGGCGGGCCGTGAGTGACAACAAGGGCTTCCTGACCCATCTTCCCAACCGCAAGTCTTTCAGCCCGGATGCGGCATTCTATCTTGGGCCGCTGCCCGGCATGAAGTTCTTCCCTGACCCACCCGTCTTTGCCGCCGAGGTCCGCAGCGAGAACGACTACGGGCCGAAGGCCGAGCAAGACATGGCCGCCAAGCGCGCCGACTACTTCGCCGCCGCCTGCCAAGTCGTCTGGGACGTGGACCTTCTGAGCGAGGACGTGGTGCGCGTCTACCGGGCGGACGCCCCTGACAACCCCGCCATCTACAGGCGCGGCGAGACCGCTGAGGCCCGGCCCGCCGTGCCGGGCTGGACGATGCCGGTGGACGACCTATTCGAGTGAGAAGGCTCGGGAGGAGACGCAATGCAAGTGCATCAAACGCCCCAGCTTGTTATGGGGATCATGCTAGGCGGCAGCGGGCTGTTTATCCTCTCTGGCTGCTTTTACGAATGCCTAAAGAGCAAAACTCTGCCACCCAAGACACGGCAGCCCTTGCTGTCAGCAATCCTCTTCATCGCATTGGGTGTGGGACACCTCTCTCAATCCTTTGACTGGCTGCATCAGGAGTCTTATCGGACCAGCCTCATCGGGTATATGTCGCTGCCAGTCGTCTTTATCGGCCTTGTTTTGCTTTCCCTTCTCAGGCGGGCTGAGAAGGGGGCAAAAGCCGATATGGGTATAACTGCACTGGGAGAACACAAAGTATGACCGACATCACCGAAGGTCCCTGGCAGGTGCAGGATGAACTCATCGAGCAGCCGAGTTGGGGCGGGCAGTATATAATAGATTTGAAGGGGCTGGCCGACGACCCGCAGTGGAAGGGCAAGAAGGTCGGGCAGTCCTATGAGATGGCGAAGGCGTCGAAGCTGATCGACCCGGACAGCGGAGCGGTCAGGCCGCTATCTGAACTGATCAGCGCGGACCCGGCTGCCTTCCTCGGGCAGAAAGTCGTGGACAAGCACGGGCCGGACCTGTCGCGTTTGTTCCAGCTGACACAGGCCAAAGGCAACTCGTTCCAGGCCCACCTCCCGCCAGGCAAGACCCTGGGCCATTGGGTGCCGAAGCCCGAGGCGTGGTTTTATCTCGCGCCTGGCCTGTACACCTTCGGGCTGAAGGCGGGTACGGACTTCGAGGCGTACTCGCGCATCCTGCACACTTTGGACGACGAGATGGGCCGCTTGAGCCGCGAGGTCAAGTCGGGCCGGTTCTCCGTCGAGGAAGCGCGGGCGCAGGCGCAGCAGCGGATTCACACGCTGGACCCGTTCGCGTATGTCAACACGGTCGAGGCGCAGACCGATGACGTGATTGATCTGACGGCGGGCGGTATCCACCACTCCTGGGAGCAGGACGACGCGCGCTTCCCGGACGGCAACCTCGTGTATGAAGTGCAGCTCGATGTCCCCGACGACAAGTGCTCCATGCGTGGCTTCGATAAGGGCAAGTTCCTGGACGACGGCGGCCTGCGCCCCACCCATGTGGCGGACTATCTGGCGACCATCGAGCGCGACGCGGCCCATAATGAGCTGTCACGCCACATCCGCAAGCCCGAGGTCGTGGAGGAAGGCGGCGACGGCAAGACCGAGTCCCTGTTCCGCACGGCGCACTTCAACACCGACAGGCTGACGGTCATGGCAGGCTCTTCTCTGCCGCAGTCGCTCGCCAGCGGCTTCCACCACCTGTTTGTCCATGCAGGCATGCCCACAATCGGCGGGCGGGTGCTGGCTCAGGGCCGTTCCTACGTCCTGCCCGCCGCGCTCGGCGAATATGCGGTCGAGGCGGGCGACAGAGAAGCGGTGATCCTGAAGACCTCTCTGCCGGTATGAGCCTAACCCCGGCGCGAGCGCCGACCCTTCCCTGTTAGGGAAGGGTGAGGACGAAGGGAAGACTACGGTGGATGACGAACTTTTCTTCTATCATCTCTCTATTTTTTACCCTTCCCTAACAGGGAAGGGTCGGCGCTCGCGCCGGGGTTAGGTCCTTCATGCCCACTCCACAAACTCTCCTTGAACCCGCTTTTCTCAAGAAGCTCGAAGCCCTCAGCCTCGTCTCTCGGCGCGTCTTCGCCGGGCAGACGAAGGGCGAGCGGCGCTCCACCAAGCGCGGCACGTCTATCGAGTTCGCTGACTTCCGCGAATATACATTAGGCGACGACCTGCGCTATGTGGACTGGAAGGCGTATGGGCGGCTGGAAAAGCTGTTCCTGAAGCTGTTCGTGGAGGAGGAAGACCTGAGCATCCATCTCCTCGTGGACACCTCCCAGAGCATGGAGTTCGGCAGCCCCGTCTCAAAGGCCGTCTACGCCCGCCGCCTCGCCGCCGCCCTGGGGTACATCGCCTTGTCCGAGTACGACCGCGTCCTGCTGGCCTCGTTCAGCGGCGGCCTGGGCGAGATGATGCCGCCGATGCGCGGCAAGCCCGGCATTTTCCCGTTCTTCCAGTTCCTGGAAACGCGCCTGCCGGCGGGCGGCGGGACGAAGTTCGGCGAATCCCTGACGCAGTATGCCTTGCGGGCGAAGAACGTGGGCATCGCCGTGATCGTCTCGGACTTCTTCGACGAGACGCACGTTCAGGGCATCAAGGCGCTGCTGTCGCGGCGCTTCCAGGTCGTCCTGCTGCACGTTCTGGACGAGGAAGAACTGCACCCGACATTGACGGGCGACCTGCGGCTGGTGGATTCGGAGACGGGGGCGGTACGGGAAGTGAGCATCTCGCCGCATCTGCTGGCGCAGTATGAAGCCCAGCTCCAGTCGTTCTGCGCCGGCTTGCAGGCGCTGGCGAACCGCTACAGCATGGATTATGTGCGGGCCTCGACGGGGCTGCCGTTCGAGGACGTCGTCTTGAAGTCCCTGCGCGGTGGCGGGCTGGTACGGTAGTCGCCCTTTGAGGTGGTATTAGAAGGCCGCGATCTCCCGCGCGAGGTTTCTGGCGATCTCCTCGTGGCCCAGCAAAGACGGATGCACCAGGTCAGCCGTCAGGCCCCCGGTGGAGGTTAGCAGGCTGCGGCCCGGCAGGTGAGTGAGATTTGGCAGGGCCAACGATATAACCTGCGCCCGCACGATCTCGCGGAACTCCTCGATCTTCGGGAAGTCGTCCCAGTCCCCGCCGTGCGTGAAGATGTCGGTGCAGAAAACCCGCCTGTTTGGGTTCGATCCGGCGATGCGCCCCAGGAAGTCGCCCACCGTGCGGGCGAACTCTTCCGGCGCCCAGCCCAGGACGTTGATCCCGAGTTCCAGGCAAGCAACGTCCCATTCCCCATTTTCGGCGATGAAGTCCGCGACGCTCTCGTCCATCCGCGCGCTGCCCGATGTCCCCAGGTTCACCAGGTCCAGCCCCAAAATCTGCGCCGCCCGCATCGCATACGTCCCGCTCGGCGTCGCCGCGTTGCCCCCCTGCGTGATAGATGAGCCGTAGGTCAGCAGGCGGCGCGTCGGCGCTTGTTCGGGGCAGGGTGGGGTGGGGGCGCCCCGGATCTCGATAAGTGCCGTTGGCCACCCGTGCGGCAGGATAATACGAGCGAGGGCGGGGTCGAACGGCAGGCCCTCCGCCGACGCCAGCCGGGTCATGCGCTCAAGTTCGGCGGACGGCCCGACCGCGATTTCGGTCGGATCGGCTCTGATGGCGTGTGTGCTCTCGGGGAACGGGCCGCGCCACACCTCGGCCACGTTCAGGAACGGCCCGCGCGAGGTGAGTGTCACCGTCACCGGTTCTGCCCCGACGTTGAAGCGCACCTCGCCGCCGGCGGGCGTCACCGCCATTTCTTGCCCGAACTCCCCCAGTGTGTCCCGCACCCGCGAGGGCAGTCGGCTCATCTGCCACCCACCGCCGGCGCGTGGCAGCAGCTCGCGGACGTTGTAAAGCTCGACGTTCTGGTGGATCATCAGAGCAGATTCTTCTTGACCACCGTGCCCAGCGGCGAGTCGCCGACCGCGTACCCCTGTGATTCGATCTCGGCCCGCAGGGCGTCCGAGCGGGCGAAGTCTTTTCGCTTGCGCGCTTCGTCCCGCTGCCCTTTGAGGGCGATGATCTCCGAAGGCAGGCCGTCCGCGTCGTTCTCGACCGTCGGCAAAGCGGGGCGGGAACGCGCCTCGATATCCAGGCCCAGGATGGGGTCGAACTCGCGCCACAGGCGGTAGGACTTGGCTTCGTGCAGGGCGGCGACGGCGCGGGGCAGGTTCAGGTCGTCGGAGATGGCTTCAAAGACCGTCTGCCGAGCGCGGGCGTATTCTTCGCCCGAAAGCCCGTCGTCCTCGCCGATGCGCGCTTTCAGCTCGTAGACCTTGCCCAGGGCTTTGGTTGCCGCCGCCAGCGACTCCCAGGTCTCGACGTTGAAGGCGAGTTCGGAGCGGTAGTGTGCGGTCAGGCACAGGTAGCGGTACGCGAGCGGGTCGAATCCCTTATCAATGAGCCGCTGGACGGTCAGGAAGTTCTCGCCCGACTTCGACATCTTGACGCCCCGCGCGTCCGCCGAGGGCGCGACGACGTTTAGGAACGCGCCATGGACCCAGAAGCGGACGAAGGGGTGGCCGGTCGCGCACTCGCTCTGCGCGATCTCGTTGGTGTGGTGGACGGGGATGTGGTCAATGCCGCCGCAGTGGATGTCCAGCGTCTCGCCCAAATACTTCATGCTCATGGCCGAGCACTCGATGTGCCAGCCGGGCCGTCCGCGGCCAAACGAAGCGTCCCACTGAGCCCACGCCGGCTCGTCACCCTTGAGTTTCCAAAGGACGAAGTCGCGCGCGTCTTCC
>JANOOM010000316.1:0-2265 GCA_031421335.1 Armatimonadota bacterium | reverse complement strand
CCTAGCCCCCAATTCTGGGGGGACCGGAGAGAACAACGCTCCTCTGTGTTGCCCTGTCCTATCCTTCCCTACAACTGCGGGGGCGACCCGATGGGCAGAGCAGGTATAGGAAGCTTACAAATACAAAGCCCGCCGGAAACTAAGTTGCCGGCGGGCTGGCGTGTTTCTTATTGATGATGATCTTGCCGAGCATGGCGAGGCAATGGCCGCTACTTCGCAACAGTAACAGAGAGCGTTGGGCCGCCATTTCCGAACACCGCTGAGACAGTGTTAGTTGCCGAGGTCGTCGTTGCCGGGGTCGTCGGCGCAAGGGTGATTGTGATCGAGCTGGCTGAAATGATATTGGTAAAGTTTGTGGTGTCGCTGGCAGTGATGGTAGCTGCGGTTTGTATGCTGCCGACATAGGTGTTGAGTGTGAGACCGCTGCCCAAAGTGTACGCTTTGACTCCATCGGTGGAGGATTGGCCGAGGGTGTAAGTTTTACCATCGCTGGCGCATATCACTGTTTCCGCGTTCGCCGTCCCGCTCGTTGGAAGGAGAGCAGCGACCGTCCCCAGCAGGACGAAAACCAGCCCGGCGCGCGTGAGTCTTTGTGTGAGTGTCATTAGAGTATGCTCCGTGCCCGTCCGAGAAGCGAGGGAAGAGGCGATCTCCCCGATGCGTCCATGCCGTTACAGCTAGCAGGTAAACGCATTATACACGATAATCACGGATTTGCGACGTTGTTATTGGCGGATTTGACAACCAAGGGCAAAGAAACTTCGTAAGGGCGGCTGAACTGGTCCCAGTAATACGCCGTGGCCGTGACGCGGCTAACGCCGGGCGGGACGTTTCCCTGCCAGCCGGAGCGCTGGGGATCTTTGTTCTGGAACAGATAAGTCGGGCTTGTCTTCGTCAGGGTGCCCTCAGTCACGCGCCAGACGGTGCCGGGCGCGGTGGGGCGCAGGGCGCCGTCGGGGGCGCGAAAGGTCGCCGTCCACAGGACGCGCGTTCCGGGGGCGACCGGGCCGGGGGGGAGGGCGATCACGGACAGCGTCCCGCGCGGGGCCGTCTGGCCGCCCGCGCGCAGATCGAACCCGAGGCCGAGGACGAGCAGGGCAGCGAGGAGGCCCGTGCCGAGGGGGACGAGCCAGTCGGCGCGGCGCGGCGCGGGTAGTGCATTCTCCTCGCGCAGCATGGCGACGCCAAGGCCCAGCGACACCCAGAACAGGGAGGAAACACCGGGGAAGGTGTAGGAGGGGGCGCCGACCATGTCCACGGCGCCCGCGACGGCCGCCCCCAGGCAGCCGAGCAGGAGGGTCCGGCGCTCCCCGGCAAGCGTCGGCAGGGCGCGCAAGCCCGCCAGGAGGAAGGCGGCCAGGGCGCCGACTTGCAGGACCAGGCCCACCGCGCCAGTCTCGGCGGCCCACTGCACCCAGAAGTCGTGGGCGAGGTTGGAATGCCCCGTGCCGGCCCCCAGGACCTCGCTGACGTCGTCGCCCTGGTGCGTCCAGCGGCCCTGCATGACAGGCCAGGCGCCCAGGCCCCAGCCGGCGACGGGCCGCTCCGAGGCCATGCGGCAGGCGGACCGCCAGCGGTGCAGACGGTCGGACAGGGAAGCGTCGTCGCCTGCGTGAACGAGAGTCGCGGCCCGGCGCGAGACGAGCGGGGCGAGCTGCCCGAAGAGGAGCAGGCCGGCGAAGGCCAGCACGAGCAGGAGAGCAGGGCCGATGATCAGGGCGCGGTTCTGGCGGGTCAGCCGGACGGACGAGAAGCGCACGGTCAGGAAGACCAGCAGCAGCAGGGCCGCCGCCGCCCCAAACCAGGCCGAGCGGGTGCGGGCAAGCAGCAGGGCCGCACCGATGAGCAGGGCGGCCCCCTGGGCGAGCAGCAGGCGCCTCTTCGCCGTCTGCTCCCGGTCCAGCCCAAGGGCCAGCCCGAGCGGCAGCAGGAGGACGAGGAACGAACCGAGCTGTTCGTGGTTGCCGAAGACGCTGTGGATGGCGTCGGCACTGCCGATGCCGCCCGCGCCGAACTCGACCAGCCCCCCCACTGCGACGGCCGCCCCCAGGCCCAGCAGGAAGAAGGGCAGCAAGCGGGTCTCCCCAGGCCGCAGCACAAAGGCGGCGAGGAAGAAGACGCCTGCCCCCAGGGCTACGCGCTCCATCTCGGCGGCGGCGAAAGCGGGGAAGGGCGCGCGGAGGGCGCAGAGGGCGCTCCAGGCCACCAGAGCGGCCAGCCAGAGGCCGGGGCCGCGCCAGTCGGCGCGGGCGAGGCGGCCCGAGG
>JANOOM010000315.1:0-6965 GCA_031421335.1 Armatimonadota bacterium | reverse complement strand
CGCCCCAAAGACGGGCTAACACATGGTTCGCCCCTCCGGCCTCGGGGCGCATCCCGTCCGTACATCCAAATTCTTCCGGCCCCGTTGGGGCGAACCTTGTGTTCCCCCTCCACATCCATGTTCCTCCCTTGCCTCGGGCTTTGCTCCGGTTTCCCCCGGCTCCGGTTTCCCTCGGCTTCGCCTTGCCCCGGCTCCGGTTTTCCCCAGCTTCGCCTTGCCGCCTATGAGCCACGCCCTGTCAGCCCCTCGCCGACCAGCGCGAGCAGGCTCAGGACCGCCATCAGGCCGCCGGGCATGAAGGCGCGGGTGCGGACGAAGCGGAGGACGAAGAAGACGAGCAGGGCCAGCGTCAGGGCCAGGGCGACCGGCAGGCCCCAAGACTGGTGGCGGCCCAGTCCCCACGCAGCAATCAAGAGGGCCAGGCCACCCGCACCGCCCCCGATGAGGGAGGGGCGGCTGGCGGCCTTGACGAAGCCGAAGACGCCCCCGACGATGACAAGGACGGCGTAGACGAGGACAATGGTCGAAGCAGTGTTCATGGCACCATTGTACCCGGTCAGGATGCCTCGGCCTTCGAGGACAGCGGCGCGCGGCTCTTGGTCCAGGCGGGGAGCAGCAGAATGAGCAGCCCGGCGGGGATGGTCAGGGCCAGCCCCCACCCGTTCAGAGCATGCCAGGCGTGGGCGGTAGAGTAGCCGCTGTGCGGGCCATAGAAGTCGTACAAAGTGCCACCGACCTTTTCACCTAGCGCGCCTGCAAAGGCGATGGCGGAAATGACCAGGCCGTAGACGGTCCCCTCGATGTGCGGCGGGCAGGCGCGGGCAGCCAGCGTATACAGGCACAGCGAGTACAGAATGCCGGAGAAGCCGCCGACGAACGCCACGACCTCAGCGGAAAAATGATCGTGCAGGGCGAAGTTGATGAGGTACAAGGAACAGTCGCAGAGCCAGGCGCCCAGGGTCACGGCGATGACGGGCAGTTTGCGCGAGACGGCCCCGAAGGAAAGGATACCAAGCAGGACGCCGGCGGCGAGGAACTGGCCGAGGCTGCCGATGAACTGCTTGGAGAAGTGCAGGCTGTCCACGGCGTAGTAGAGCTGGGCAGTATTGGTGCCGGGCGTGAAGATCAGGTAGAACACATACGCGACGACCACCCAGAGGCCGGGCGACCGGGCCGCCTTCTTCAACGCGTCGGTCGTCTGGGCGCGCTCGGCCCGCTTCGCTTCCAGCCGCTCGGCATGTTCGGCGGGCGTTTCCCGCATATGCTGCCCCGCGCTGACGCGCTTTTCATCAATCAGAAAGATGAGTGGCAGGAAAAGCAGCGAGAGCAGGGCCGCCACCTGGAAGCAGTGGGCGTAAGACCAGTTCTGGGTGACGTAGCCGCCCAGGCGGGCGGCGAAGACCAGCGCGAGCAGGTAGGGGGTGAACATCTGGACGGACTGGAGACGTCCCACCGTCCCGGTCTTGTTGCCGATCGTCACCATGATGGCGTCGGCCATGATCAGCAGCGTGACGCCGCCCGCCACGGCCACCATCACGAGCAGGAGGGTGGTCAAGTAGGTGTAGTGCGCCGTCAAGGACAGGCCAAAAAAGCCCAGCGCCGCCGTGAGCGATGCCAAGGCGTAGTAGGAACGCCGGTGGTAGCCGAGCAGCGGAAAGAGGTCCGACCCGGCCCCGATGAAGGGGCGCAAATAGTTAGGGATCGCCAGCAGAATGGCGAAGGTCGCCAGCCCGCCCGCTGACAGGTGAAGCTGCTCTTTGTAGAGGAACAGCAGCTTCTCGCTGGAGAACGTGCCGACGAGTGTGCCGACGGCGACGGTCGCGGCCGTCAGCAGGGCGACACGCAGGAAGGCCGCGCGATCGGCGAGCGGCGCGGCGGCGGTCTCGCGCTCTTGGGTGAGGGTAGCCAAAAGTTTTCCTTTCGTGCGAAGCTCACCCCTCGGCGCTGAGGGGGTGCAGACTCTGTGAGAGAGCGGGTGCCCGTGAGTAAGGACGAGCCGCATTCAGGCGAGTGAACGGTTTCCAGAAACGGTCTGTCGGGGCTGATCTTTCCGCCTCGCTGGCTGTCTTCTGTCCTCTGGACAGGTCCCGAGCGGCGAGTGAATGAATTCACTCGCCCAAACTCGCTCAAACCCATCTTTCGTCACTCGCCCTGGCTTTTTCTTCTACTGTCCTGCGGCGTTGTCGGTTCCCGCGTCCGTCTTCGGGGCCGGCGCGGGCGCGCTCGGGGCCGCGCCCTGGCCCGTGTCGGGCGGCAGGTTGATGATGGCCCCGCGCGGGACGCCGACGATCTCGATGTCCTTGATATGGCGGGACTTGACCAGGCGCGGGGTCAGGGAGGCGGCGCGGATGTGGGCGGCCTGCGCCTCCGCCTGCGCCTTCAAGACCGACTTCTGGTTGACGATCTGCTGCAACTGGAGGTTCAGTTGGGACAGCTTCAGGTTCTGCTGGGCGGCCAGACGCGACCGCAGGGCGATCTTGGTGGCGTCGTCGGGATAGATGGCCCGGATGCGGACCTCATCAACCATGATTGCGTCTGGGTTGAAGCGGCCGTTCAGCTCCTTCAAGGCGTAGGCCGCCGCCGCCTGCTTGCCGTCGCCGCTCATGTTCTGGGCGGTGTTCGCCAGCCCGAAGGCGTCCACGATGGCCTGGCGGAAGGCGGGGCGGAGCTGCGCTTCTTCAAAGTTTTCGAAGTCCGAGAACTGGTTGCGGTACTTGCCGTAGAGCGCGGTGATACGCTCGGGGTGAGCAGGGTCCCAGGCGATATGGTAGGTGATGCTGGTGTCCACCTTTAGGGTGTTGGACGAGAGAGTGTTGACCAGGACGCTATCATCCTGCGCGGAGTGCGCGCCCTCGCCCGAAGCCTGCACCATCGTGTAGGTGCGCTCGTAGGTGGGGACCTCGATCAGCTCGTTGCCCGAGAAGGGCGGCTGCGGGTTGAACCCGGCGTGGCGGACGCGCGTGTCCACCTTGCCGGTGTAGTGGTTGATGACCAGGCCGACGTTGCCGGCCTTGACGACGAACCCGCTGGTGATCCGGGCGAAGAGGAAGGCCCCGACGAGGAGGACGCCCAGCGTGATTAGGAGTGTTCTCATTTGTTTCTTGTTCTTTCGGGCAGGCGGTTATCCGAGCGGTTGAAGACCCCTCGCTAGGCCCGGCGTTCTGCGGACGGCAGGGATGCTCCCCACCCGGAGGGTGCTTCTCCTAGCGAGCGGTTTTCAACCGCTCGGACCGCTCGCGCGACCGCACCATTACTTGTTCAGCATGCCCATAAGCTGGTCGCTCGGCAGATAAAGCTTATGCACCTGCCCAAGCTCCTGGTCCTGGACGTAGAGGTCGGTCAGGGTGCTGTTCTGGAGCCGGTTGACCGTCGCTTCCGCCGTGGCCCGCTGGAGCAGGGTCTGGTTGTCGAAGTTCTGCTGCTGCAAAGACAGCCGCGCGTTGTCGATCTCCTGCATCTTGGACAGCGTCGTCGAGAGCAGGTCCTTGCTGGCTTGGTCCTGCTCGATACCCCGGATCATCAGATTCGAAAAGACAACGCCGCGCCCGCCCCACTCGTCGTTGAGCGTCTTCAATGCTCCCTGCTCGGCGCGCTGCTTGCCGGCCGTGGTCAGGGCAGTGGCCGTGTCCATGTCGCCGATGGCGTAGTTGATCGCGCCCTTGACGGCAGGCTCCAAGTTAACGGCCTCGAACTGGTGCAGGTCGGCGAACTGGTCCTGATAGGCGCGGTACAAGTCATCGGCCTTATCCGGGTCAATGCGGTACTGGGCAGAGACGTCCACTTGCAGCATATTGGAGGCCGTGTTGACCTGGACGGCCCCGGTCGGATCGGCTCCGGTGAGCGACAAGGTCCGCTGGGCGGTCGGCACCTCGATGACGGTCTCCCAGATCCCCTGCCAGTGCGTGCCGGCGGGCATCAGGTCTTTCTCGATGGTGCCCCGGTAGTTATCAATCACAAGCCCGACGTTACCGGGCGCGATATGGGTCGGCCCAGCCATGTGCCCGCCGCGCTGGAGCGAAAGGTTGAGGAACAGGAAGCCGCCCAGCAACACCAGGCCCAGGATGGCTAATGTGCGCGTGCGCGGCGACAGTGGCGGGGTGTGCTTTAAAGTAATCGTGTGTTTCGGACTGGTCGCCATGGTTTAGCGCCCTCTTTTCTATCGGTTCTGCTGCTGCGTATTTTCTTGCTTCGTCTTCTGGTATTCGGCTTCTGTCGTCACGAACGAAGCCAGGTGGCAGCGCGGGCAGCCAGTGTCGGGTAGTGGTCCCCGGAACTTCTTGTCGCAGTTGAGGCAGCGCAGCGGCTCGCCCTTGCATTGCAAGCGGGCCTCGCGCTCGGCGGCGGCGCGGGCGGCCTCGGCCTCAGCCTTGTCGCGCACCACACTGCCGCGCAGGGACCAGAGCCAGAGGCTCAGGAGGAGCACGCCCGCCGCGAACATCCCATCAAGCACAAATTGCATCTCGTTCTATTTCTCGTTCTTTCTCCTCTTATAGTGACACGCGAGGGCGGAAAAAGTTGCCGCGCGTGTCATACTTCTTGGTGAAGACACGCAAATGAAAGAACTCCGCGAAATCCTCATCGCCTATGACGCTCTCCGGCGGCAGGGCCGGCCCGCCGCACTGGCGACGGTGGTCGCTGTTCACGGATCGTCGTACCGGCGACCCGGCGCGCGGATGCTGCTGACAGGTGACGGCTGGGTCGCGGGCGGGGTCAGCGGCGGCTGCCTGGAAAGCGACGTGGCGCAGCGGGCGCGCGCCGTTTTAGTGTCGGGCCGGGCCGAGGTCGTCACTTATGACACCACGGAAGACGGGGATGTCGTGTTCGGCGTGGGCCTTGGCTGCCGGGGCGTGATCCAAATTCTGATCGAGCCACTTTCCGGCGACCGGCCAGATCTGGCATTCCTCATGTCTCTGGTCCGGCGGCGCGAGCCGGGCGTCTGCGCGACGGTCTTCCGGTGCGAGGGCGACAGCGCCGCCCGCCTGGGCGACCGGCTCCTGCTCTCCCAATCGGGCGAGGTCCGCGATGGGCTGGCCGACGCCAGACTGGCGGCGTGCGTCCGGCCGGACGCCCAAAGCGCTCTGGCATCGGGCAAGTCGGTCGTCCGTGACTACGCGCTCGCACAAGGTTCCGTCGCCGTTTTCCTGGAGGCGCTCGTACCCCCGCAGGCCCTCGTCATCTTTGGGGCGGGGCATGACGTGCCGCCCCTTGTCCGCGTGGCAAAAGAATTAGGCTGGCACATCACCGTCGCCGACGCGCGCCCCGCCTATGCGACCGCCGAGCGCTTCCCCTCGGCAGACGCTGTGCTGGCCTGCCCGCCCGAGGAGGCCGCCGAGCGCATCCCCCTGGACGCGCAAACGGCGGTCGTGCTGATGACCCACAACTATCTGCAAGACCGAACACTGCTGGAACAGTGGCTGCCCTCCCCCATCCGCTACCTCGGTGTCCTCGGCCCCAAGCGGCGCACGGAGCGCCTTCTGAACGACCTCCCGCCTGCCCTGGCAACGTCCGAAGCACTGGCGCGGCTGCACAGCCCGGTCGGCCTGGACCTCGGGGCGGATACGCCGGAGCTGATCGCGCTTTCCATCCTCGCCGGCATCCAGGCCGTGGCGGCGGGGCGGCCCGGCGGGTTCCTGCGCGACCGTTCGGGGCCGATCTACGCCCCGGAGCCGGACGCGCCATGACGCCCGCGACTGGCCTGATTCTGCTCGCGGCGGGCGGCTCGTCCCGGCTTGGGCGCCCCAAGCAGTTGCTGCTCTATCAGGGCCGGACACTCCTGCGTCATGCCGCCGAGACCGCCTTCGCTTCTGGGTGTCGCCCCGTCGTCGTCGTGCTGGGGGCGCAGGCGGACCGCCTGCGCGCGGAGATAGACGGGCTGGAAGTCGTCATCGCCGATAATCCCGACTGGGCACGAGGCATGGGGTCCTCGGTCCGCGCCGGTCTAAGGGCGCTGGAAGCGTCCGCGCCGGATGCGGCGGGCGTCGTCCTGATGCTCTGCGACCAGCCGCTCATCACAGCGGCCTCTTTGGACGCGCTGGTCCAGTCCCATATAGACACCAGTGCCCCCCTCGTCGCCTCCGAGTACGGCGGCACGCGCGGCGTCCCCGCCTTCTTTGGCCGTTCCCTGTTCCCAGACTTGCTCGCCTTGAAGGGCGAACAGGGGGCCAAGGCCGTCCTCGCGGCCCATGCGTCCGAGGCCGCCGCCCTGCCGCTGCCGGCGGGCGTTTGGGACGTGGACACGGCCTCGGATTACGAGCGCCTGCAAGCGACGAGGCCGGGGGTATAACCCTCCCGGCAGTGAAACGTCCTTCGGACAGAGAAAGTATGGAGAGGAAGGGCGAACACATGCCTCCCCCTACACTGGCGCAACGTAGGGGCAGAGCTTGTCCCTATCCCCCTGCCTTGTCCGGCCTGAAGGGCCGGGGAACGGAGCCGACATGGACCGAGGCCGCATCCGCCCCATCGCCCTCTGCTTGTTCCGGCACGCGGGCCGCATCCTGGTGGGAAATGCTTATGACGCCGTCAAGCAGGAACACTACTGCCGCCCCCTGGGCGGCGGCATCGAGTTCGGAGAGCGCGGGGCGGAAGCCATCGTGCGCGAGATTGGGGAGGAACTGGGAGCGGAGATCGAGGGCGTCCGCCCGCTGGGGATTCTGGAAAACCTGTTCACCTGCGAGGGCAAGGCGGGCCACGAGATCGTGCTGGTCTTCGACGCCGCGTTTACGGACCGCTCTTTCTATGACCAAGCTGTCCTGTACGGGCATGAACAGGGCGCCGCCGCCCCTGCGTTCACGGCGGAATGGAAGTCGCTGGACGAGCTGGCGGCAGGTTCGGTCCGGCTGGTGCCGGAAGGGCTGGCAGCGTTCCTTCGGAGCCTGTCCGCGTAGGGGCGCCGTTTGCCGCGCCCTCTTTGGCCTGCCCTGGACGCCGACGCCACGGCGCAGAGGAAGAGAGCGCGGCAAGCGGCG
>JANOOM010000314.1:0-5535 GCA_031421335.1 Armatimonadota bacterium | reverse complement strand
GTCAGCACCGTCACCTGGCCGCGCTTGTCGGTGAACGGGATGGCTTCCAGGGGTGCGAGGACGACGTGGGCGTGGCGCTGGCTGATGATGGCGACGTTCGCGCTCATGCCCGAGCGCAGGCGCGGGTCGTAGCGGGCGAAGCCGACCTTGACCGAGAACTTGGAGATCGAGCCGGTGCCGCCCGCGCTCGCCGTGTCGAAAGCGTTGGTGGAAGCGGGGGCGATCTCCGTCACCGCCCCGGCGAAAGCGGCGTCAGGCAGGGCATCCACGGTGATGCGGGCGGAGGCGTTGGCGTGGACTTTCGAGATGTCCACCTCGTTGATGCCGACTTTAACCTCCAAGCGACTGCCCAAAGTCGCGACGATGGCCTGGGCGTCGGAGAAGCCTGTGGTGGCGCTCTGGACGATCTCGTTCGGCTCTTTATACTTTTTCAACACGATGCCCGAAGCGGGGGCCAGAATGCGCGTGTCGCTGATGTTGACCTGAAGCTGCTGGATCGTCCCGCTGATCTGGGCTACGCTGGCGCGGGCCTGGACGATGTCGGACTGCCTCACGGCATCCTGGCCCGAGTTCGCGCGGACGGCAGCGAGCTGGGCGCGGGCCGCGTCCACCTGCGCGCGGGCGTCGTTGACGTCCTGGACGCGCGGCCCGGCCTGAGTGAGCAGGAGGGCCTGACGCATGGTGGCGAGGCTGGAAGCGGCGGTGTCTACAGCGACCTGGGAGGCGTCGTAATCGGCCTGCGAGATGAAGCCCTTGCCCAGCAGGCTCCGGCGGCGCTTCTGGGTGCGCCCGGCGTCGTCGTAGGCGATCTGTGCGCGTGACACGGCTTCGTGCTGCTGGTCCAGTTCTTGGGGCCGTGCGCCCGCCGCCACGGCGGCGAGGTGCGCCTGGGCGGTGTTCAGCCCCGCCTGGGCCTGGACGATGGCCGCCGCTGTCTGCTTGACTTGCAGCGCATACGCCGCCTTGGCCTGCTCCAATCGGGCCTGCGCCTGGCGGAGCTGCGCCTCGTCGCCGACCAGGGCGGGGTCTATCTGGGAGCGGTCCACGGTGGCGATGAGCTGGCCCTTGACGACGTACTGCCCCTCCTGGATGGGGATGGAAAGCAGGCGGCCCGCCGCCTTGCTCTTGACGTCCACCTTATCGGCAGGCTCGATGGTGCCGGTCTCCGAAACCTGGATCACGATATCCCCGATGTGGGTCCGCACTGTGTGCGGCGCGGGTGGCGGCTTGTGCAGCGACTTGCTGACGTTGCGGCCCACGATGAGGCCGAGTCCGAGCAAAACAGCGACAATCAGGAATGGCTTGATGAGACGCTTGGCAGTGGTTTTCGTGAGCAAGGTGAGTGTTCCGTCAGGCGGATATGCCTGGTAAGCGCGAGTGGCCGCACGCCACAGCGACAAGTTCACAAGACCGCACCCGGCGGCGAAGCACAGGCACGCCTGGCCGGGCGACGCCCCCAGGATCAAGGGGGCGATAAAAAATAAGCTCAGGAGCGGCAGCAGAAGGGCCGACAGCAGCGATTGAATGCCCTGAGCGATCAAGGACTGGAGTTTGTCTTCCAGGCTGGGGTAGGATAAAGCGACAGTGTATTGTAGCAGGGTGAGGCAGAGAGATACAAGGGGTAGGCAAAGAAGGGCAAAACCCGCAAGCGCGAAGGCCGGGCCGCCGAAAAGCAGCAGGAGTAGCCCGCAGCTCAGATAGAAGGGCGCGGCGAGCAGGACGCGCGGCAGAACCTCGGCCAGAGCGACTGGGCCGGCGGGCAGGGGCAGGGGCCGGATCAGCGGCTCGCGCAGCAGCGAGCGGCGGAAGTAGAAGATGCCGCCACCGACGGTCGTCCCGAGCAGGTAATAGAACGCGGCGATGGAAACGAGCAGGCCGCCCACCTCCGGCGGGGAGCGCAGGGCGGCGAGCGCCAGCCCGACGCCGACCAGGCCGGGCGCGGCGAAGTTGCCAAGCGGGTTCTTGGCCGCCGCCGAGAAATGCGCCCAGACGACGGCCCAGGCACCCCGCCCCAGGGGTGGCAGGCTCATCGGCGCGCGGGGGCGCTTGGAGGAGGCCGGCCGGAACCATCACTGTCCGTCACTTAGGGCCTGCTGCGCCTGCGCGACCCTCTCCATGGCCCCGGCCGCCGCCTCATGGAAGTTCACGCTGGGGGCGAAGACCAGAACGAGCGAAAGCAGATAAAAGAGCACAAGCTGTCCGCCCGCGAGCCAGCCCCTTCCTGCGCTCGCCGCCAGAGCAACATCGGCGACCAGCCGGCAGGGATAAAACAAGACCGGCAGCGGCCCATGTTCCGCGTGGTCGGTCAGTCCGGCGACGCCGTATCGGCGGCTCAGAAAAACGGCGTAAGCGACCAGCAGCGCCACAGCCCCCAGGTAGAAGCGCCTCAAAAGGACGGAGCGCCCCAGCCCGTACACCAGGTCCAGGGCGACGGAAAGGTTCTGATAGCCGCCCACGCAGGCGAAGAGGGCCGCCGTCGCGGTCCAGGCCGGCAGCGCGGAGAGTGCCGGACCGTGGGGAGGGAAGAACATATTGTAGAGGATGGCGAGCAGCAGGCCTGGCGCGGGCGCCAGCAGCCTGAAGCCGAGGACGAGGCGGCTGGGGAACGGGGCGAGGAACAAGTAGTCCGTGTCCGAGGCGGAGTATCGCAGCGTCCCACCGACGAAGCCGCGATCCAGGGTCGCCACCATGAACAGCGACAACAGCAAGAAGATGACCGCGTGCATCGCCGCCTGGTTGGCGCGGAGGAAGTCAGGCAAAAGACTTATCGGGTTCGCCGTCCCCGCCGGCGGATGCAGGACGGCGTAGCCAGAACCGGCCGTGATAAGGGCCACCAGGATGATCGGGATCAGCTTGCGAGGGTTGGTCAGGGCGTCGCGCAGGGCGTTCTTGAGCTGCCACAGCGCGAGCCGGAGGAGGACGCTCACGGGGGGGCCTGTTCTTGCGGCGCCCGCTCGGTCAGGTGCAGGAACATCTCTTCCAGGGTCGCCCCCATCGTCACCCGCGCGTGCAGTTCGTCCATCGTGCCCTGCTCCACCACCGCGCCCCGGTCCATGATGATCACGCGGTCGCAGAGCCGCTCGGCCGTGTCGAGCATGTGGGTGGAGACCAGCACGGCGGCGCCCGCATCGCGCGACTCGCGAAGCGTCTCCTTCAGCTCACGCGCCCCTTTGGGGTCCAGCCCGATGAGCGGCTCGTCGAAGCAGAAGACGCGCGCCCTGTGTACGAAGGCGCAGGCGCAGGCCAGCTTCTGCTTCATGCCCTTGGAAAGGTTCGCCCCCAGCTCGCCGCGCTTTTCCCACAGGTCCAGCCGCTTCAAGACGGCCTCGGCGCGCACCATCTCGCCCTCGGCGCCGTAGGCGGCGGCGATGAAACGAAGGTGCTCCCACACCGTCAGCATCTCTTAGGGGTTGGGGACCTCGGGGACGTAGGCCAGGGCGCGTTTGGCGTCTTCGGGGCTGGTCTCCAGGTCAAAGCCGCCGATGCGGACTCGGCCCGCCGTGGGCCGCAGCAGGGAGGCAATGCAGCGGATCGTGGTCGTCTTGCCGGCCCCATTCGGCCCGAGCAGGCCGACGATTTCGCCGCCGGACACCGAAAACGTCAGGTCGCGGACCGCCTCGAAGCGGCCAAAGCGCTTGAACAAGCCGGCGATCTCCAGCAGGGGTGTTTCGGCAGTATTCATGCTCTCCTAATGTTGACCGGGGCCAACAAGGTTCACCGGCTGTCGGACAGTTTTGCGGGCTTGCGGCGGCTCGCCAGGAGCAGGGCGCGCGCCTGGTGCGCGGCGAGTGCCTTCGCCTCGCGGGCGAGGAGAGCAGCCTGGCAGTCGCGCTCATACGGGGACAGTTGGGCGGGCCTGGCCGCCTCCATCGCCTCGGCGCGCGCTTCCAGGGCGACCCCGCGCTGGCGCCAGTTGCCGAAGCGGGAGGCCTGACAGCGGCGTAGCAGCGCTTTCCGGAACGCGCCGTCGGGCCAGAGGGCGGGGTCGTCCGACGCGGCCTGGGCGCGGGCGGCGCGGGCGGCGTCCCCGATGTATTCGCGCGAGTGGCGCGGGTTGTTGGTCCAGAGCGCGAAGACCAGCGCCTGGGCGTAAGGGTCGCCCCCTGTCAGGGCGGACACGGTGGCGCCCTTGCCGGGCGCGTGGAAGGGGACATCAGGCAGGGGGCGCGTCAGCACGTCATCCACAACACGCTGGGCATACTCGCGCTGGAACCGCTGGACTGGCCGCTGACGGCCCGCGCGGGCGAAGACGGTGGCCCAGTAGGTGACGATCTTGGGGTCGTAGTTGCCGACGCGCCTGGAGCCGCGAAAAGCCAGCCGCATGTCGTCCGGCGTCGCCAGCGGCTTGCCGTAGACCACCAGGCCGCGCGCATCCACGTCCAGCCCCTGCTTGACAAAGACCTTGTCCCAGACGCGCCCCTGCCCCGTCCCCATCAGTCGGCGCTTGACGTAGACCAGGGCGGGCGGCAAGCTGTCGGTGGCCGCCGTCCACTGCATGACGCCCCAGGACAGCACGCCCTTGTCGTACATATTGACCGAATCAAAGCCGCCTTCGAGCGACTGCGTGACGTCCAGGATGAAGATGTTCCGGGTCGTGACCTCTTCGGGCCGAATCCAGCGCGTGGAGCGCACCTCGACGCCGTTCTCCAGGTTCATGCGGCGCAGGAAGTTGAACCGGGCCGGGTCCTGGGTCATGTCTGGCAGGACATAAGGCTTGACGACCACGGGCGCGAGGTCCAGTACGACCTGTTCCGGCGCCTTCGGCGAGGTATGGTGATGCCGGTGGTGGGCTGCCATCGCGCCGTGCGCCGCCGCCAGAAGAAGAAAAGAGAGTGTCGTCATTACCCGGAATCGCTTCATCGTGATCCTTGTCCCACATCCGCTGCGTTGCCCGTAAGTTATACCAGGAACGAGGCGCCAATGTCGCGGGTTTTTCGGCACCCTTTTCAGCCAGCGCGCCTTTTCCCTAATGCCTCGTGCGCCGCTTCCGCCGTGTCCGGGTCGGGGTCGTCGCGCAGCCGCTCCAGGGTCTCGCGCGCCCGCGCGTCTCCCAGTGCCCCTAAGGCCCAGGCGACCGCCCCGCGCACGGCGGCGGCCTCGTCGGTCGCCCGCGCCATCAGCATCGGGACGACCTGCTTGTCCCCGGTCTGCCCCAGGGCCACGGCTGCCGCCCCGCGCTCATTCTCCGGCCCGTCCGACAGCAGTGCGAGCAGCGCCTCCGACGCCTCCGACGCCCGCAGCTCCCCCAGCGACAGTATCACGCTCACGCGGACCACGCCCGACGGGTCGGCGAGCGCCGCTTGGAGCGCCTTGACGGCCCGCCCGCCACCGATCTCGCCCAGCATCTCGGCGGCGTCAGCCCGGATGTTCTCGTCGGCGTCCTGCCCCAGCAGGGTGATGAGTTCCTCAAGTTCGTTCATGGGTGCTTTCGATTCTGTTGACAATTTCTGATGGACTAGCGTATAATAGCACACAGAGGATACCCCACCGATGAAGCTGATGGAACAGCAAGAAGCGCGCCGGATGCGCCGCGAC
>JANOOM010000313.1:0-15695 GCA_031421335.1 Armatimonadota bacterium | reverse complement strand
GTCGGGGGATTGGTGTGATGAGAGGGGGGTGAGAGGGTCAAAGGGGTCAAGAGGGTCAAGGGCGGGTTCAGAGGGATGACGCGCCGCTCGCGCGGGCAGCCCTAACACTCACCCGGGCAGTTCTAACACTCACCCGGGCAGTTCTAACACTCACCCGGGCAGTTCTAACACTCTATTGACCACCTTGCCCCAGAATCATCCCGCCCCACCCCCCGACTACCTTCTCGCCCCATCCTCCCGTTTCGGGAGGGTCGGTGCTTGCGCCGGGGTGGGTTCCCACCGTACCGGGGTGGGTTCCCACCGTGCCTCCAGCCAGTACCGGTGCGGGTCTAGATACGCCCGGCGTCGGGCCGGCGGCTGCAAGGCGACCCAGTTGGCGAACCGGGTCGGCACCACGACCTTCGCCGTGTTACGTCCACCCTGATGCAGAACGAAGACCCCCCAGCCCGGCCCCTTTGCCCCACCGTCCATCGGACCGTAGGGGTTGTCCAGGGGGGGATCGCCCGGCATCGCCAGGCCGGGAGGCAAGGAGGCGTGATCGGTCGGCAGACGCGAGTGCGCTTTAAGAGTCAAGTGGGGGAAGTCGGCAGGGTCCGCATGCATCGCCGCCAGATCGTGCGCGCCGGTCTCGAAGAGGATGGAGTTCGCGTGGGTATGGATGCCCGTATGCCCGATATCCACGCGGGTCGCCCGCGGGATGACGAGCCGCCCCGGCGCCTGTGCCTCTGCCACGACCGGCACGGAGGCCAGGGCGAGCAGGGAGGCAGCGAGGGCGCGGCGTTTGCGCGACGCCCTGCGCGGGAAGAATGTCTTGAAGTTTTTCGACATGATAGGAACCCCGTAATGGCCGTTGACCAGACCGATACTCAGAGCCTCGAAGCCGCACGGCCGGCGCCCATCGGGGCGACGAACACCGAATCGCAGTTCGTCCTCCAGAAAGTGCAGCCCGGCCTGCTCGGCCTGATGGACGGGTCCGTCTCGACACTCGCCCCGATCTTCGCCACCGCGGGCCTGACCGGGCACTCCAAGTCAGCCTTTTTCGTCGGGCTGGCCGCCTCGGTGGGGGCGGGCATCAGCATGGGTCTGGCTGAAGCGCTCTCCGACGACGGCGAGGTGAGCGGGCGAGGCAAGCCGCTGGTGCGCGGCCTGATCACGGGCCTTGCGACGACGCTGGGCGGTATGCTGCACACGCTGCCGTTTCTGATCTTGAACCTCGCCGTGGCCCTCCACTTCGCCTACGCCGTCGTCGTGGTGGAACTGCTCGCCATCGCCTACATCCGCTACCGCTTCATGAAAAGCCCGCTGGCCCAGACGGTCGTCCAGGTCATCCTCGGCGGCGGCATCGTCTTTGCCATCGGCCTGTGGCTCGGCAAGGTCGGGGCAGGGTGAGCAGTCCCCCATTATTGGGGGCTAGGGGGCCTTCTTCCGCGCCGCTGCCGCTTGGAGTAATGCAATGATGCGCAGGTAACTGCTGGCCTTTCAAGCGGCGGGCGGCATCATGACTCGTCTTCCTTCAGCCATGTCTATCGCCCTCCACCTAAACCCCCTGACCCGGTAATTCACATCCGCGCCTCTCGACAGCAGCACGCTCACCAAGGCCTAGGACGAGGAGCTGTTTCGTGGCTTTGTTCATGCCCGTGTCTCCCGCCCAAGCTGCGTGCTATGCCCGCCGCGCTTTTGGGTGGGCGGCCTTGCGGGCGGGTGCCTTGCGCGCGGGCGAGGCGGGGGCGGGCATGTTCGGCGTCGGGGCGGCGGCCCCGAAGGTGCGGAGGAGGCCGCCCAGGACGGTCATGTCGGGGTAGCCGTCCGCCCGGACCACATACACCATGCCCGACGATTGGAAGACGGCGGCGAAGCCGCGCGGCTGATCAAAGCCGACCGTCATGACCGGCGAGATGCCGCTGTTGAGATAAAGCAGCCGGTGGCCGCCCTCGGCCTCGAACGGCTTCTCATAAAAGGCCAGAAAGTCGGGGGGGGGCGGGGCCGCCGCATTGGCGGGGACAGTCACAGCGGGCGGGTCGGCGGGCTTGAAGGAGACGACATGCAGATGGTGGATGTCTTTGAGCAGCAGGGTGAGCTGTCCGTTGCCGAGGAAACTCAGGGCCGGGCTGCCCCCAACGATCCCCTGCGCTCCCGCCCCCGTCTTAGGCGCGGCGGTCCCCGCCAGCAGGCCCTTAACCATGCCGAGCAGGTCGGCGTCCCGGCCATCGAGTTCCATCTGCACGGCCGCGCCGGTCGGCAGGGGGATCGGCAGGGCGGTGGCCGGAGGAGTGGGCGGAGCCTGCGCGGCGGCGGGCGCGGCAGCGGCAAGGCCAAGCAGGAGCGGCAGAATGGGGGCAGTTCGCATGGTGGTTTCCTTTGGAGCAGCTCACTTGATGTTTGGCCTGCTGTTCGGCTTCCCCGTCTCGATTTCCTGCCTGAACATTAATGGTTTTCGGGCCGTCCGTGATATAATAAAGGCAGACCAGAAAAGGCGGGCATAGCCCAAAGGAGCTAGAATGAACAGCGACAGCACACAAGACACACGCACCGATGACACGGTTAAGGCCGAAGAGGGCGCCCTAACGCGCCGCCAGGTGCTGACGGTGGCAGTCAAGACGGCGGCGGGGGCTGGAGCGGGCCTGCTCCTGCTACTGCCGATGGTGCGCGAAGCGGCTCACGCCAACGCGGCCCACGCCAATGCCGCCCACCCCGCAGCGCCCATCAAGCCTGCGGACACTTCCACTTGGACATCGCTCGGCAAGGCCGACACGTTCCTCCTCAATCAGCCCAAACGGACGGAGATGCCGAACGGGGACGTGCTGTACGTCACGCGCTTGACGGCCAGCACCCTGGCCGTCGTCTCAGCAAAGTGTACGCACCGGGGCTGCGAGGTCGGCTACAACAAGGACGCGGGCCAGTTCGTCTGCCCCTGTCACGGGGCCGTCTTCGCGACGGGCGGCAAGAACATCCACGGCACGCGGCGCAGCCCGGACGAGGCACTGCCCGCGCTGCCGTCCGTCCCCAACGTCCAGAAGAAAGGCCTGGTGCTGGCCGACCTCAAGGCCGTCCCCGCGCCCGCGCTCATTCCGGGGCATTAGGGCCACTAAGGCGGCGGCAGGTGCTGGCGGCGCAGTGCCTGAATGATGGCCGGGTCTGTGATGACGTAAGCGGGGAAGGTGCCCAAGGGGCGGCTGACGACCCAGGGGAAGGGGCACTCGGACGAGACACCGATGAAGACGTCTATGTGGTTGTCGTGGACTCCGTAGCCATCGTCGGCGGCGAAAAAGTATCCGTCGTGGCACACTCTTTTCCCGTCCGGCAGGGTCAGGAGGCAGCCGCGCGCTTTGGGGATATACAGCACGGTGCCGATGGGAATCTTGGCCTCGTCCACGGCGATGGTCCGATACGGCGCTAGATTGTAATTGTCCACGCCCTCGCCGTAGGGCGCGTCCGACTTCTCGAACCGGACATAGGGCGCCTGCGTCATCGTCGGCCAGTAGGGCTTGCAGTCGGTCAGCTTGCGTGTGCCGATGCCGGCGAAGGTGTAGACCTGGCCGTCCATCCGCACCGCCCCCTCGACGGCCGCCCGGCAGAAGGACTCGGGCGGCAGGCGCAGGCCGCGCGGCTTCGTGCCGAGCGGCTTTTCGTCCACGTCCAGCAGTGGGACGCCCGACGTGGACTGATAACTCGGCGTCCAGTACCAGGTCGCCCAAAGCGTCTTGGGGCTGCCGAGGGTGCGTGGCGCGGGCAGGTCGAACCCCTCTTGGCGTTGGAGCTTCTGCAACGCGCGGGCGGACCAGATGGCCCGGATACCGAATGCCGCCCCGACCGCGAGCAGGACGCTCAAGGTGAGGAGGGCCATCGTCCGAAAGTGGGGGCTGGTTGATTTCCGTGCGCTCATCGGGGACGGTATACCCAGGAATGAGGACGCGCAAGGAGGCGGGCGGTTGAAACCGCGCCAACAAAGGCACAAAGTCACCCCACTAAAACCCTCACCTGCGTGGACTCAGACTCCGACCTGGAATCTTAACCTGCGGAGGCAGGTTTTGTGATTTTGTTGGCGCGGTTTCAACCGCCCGCCGCGCCGGTCAAGAGTCAGGGCGCGTGCAGGGTCACGCCCTTCGGGGCGGGAGCCAACAGGGCGGAAAGGATGGTGGCGGCCATCAGGCGATTGCCCCAGTCGTTCATGTGGACGCCGTCCACTGTCAGCAGGTTGCCCTGGTTGCCCGTGGTGCGGTAAAGGTCGAGGTCAGTCTGGAAGGGGCCGCGCAGATCCACGAACAGGCACTTGTGGCGGCGGGCGATGTCGCGCAGCGCGCCGATATAGGCGGTCGCCATGAGGTTGCGCGGGTCGTTCAGGTCCTCACCGATGACGGTGGGCGAGAGAAGAACGACGGAAATACCGCGCGCCTGGGCCGCCGTCACCATCTGCTCGACATTGGCGCGATAGACCGGCAGGGTGACGGGGCACATCAAGGGCGGGCGGTTTGTGCGCGTGGGGACGAGTGAATGAATTCACTCGTCTGTGTAGGTTCACCAAGGGCGCGCGGACTTCCTGCTCGGGTGGGACCGGGGAAGCAGGAAGAGGGGGAAGCAGGAAGAGGGCACGATGAATAATGCCCCAGCTCTTCGGGCCGACATCGAGGCTCAGAGCGGGCTGGAAGGTGACGGTGTGCCTGCCGGCGGGCAGGGCGGCCTAATCGCCCGCGATGAGTGCGAGATTACAGTTGGACGAAAAAAGGCCCGGAAGAGGAAAATCCTCTTCCGGGCCGGTCGTCTTCCGGGCGCTCTACTGGACGTTCAGCGAGAAGTCGTCCACGACAAACGAGGTCTGGAGCGAGGAGTCTTCGGCCCCGACCAGATACACCTGGATCGTCTGCCCCTTGAAGACGGACACATCGAAGGTCTTCAAGCTGTAGCCCGAAGCGGCGTTCGCGTTGGAGAAGGTCCCCAGTGTCTTCAGGACCGTGCCCGCCGAGCTGCGGATCTGCACCTTGAGCGTGTCGTAGGCCGTCGGACCGCTCTCGGCCGTGTCTATGTGGAGGTAGAAGCCCAGCGTGGCGGTCGTGATGGCGGCGGGCAGCGTCACCGTCTGCGTCAGCGTGTCGGTGTGGGCGGACCCGTAGCCGTCGAGCCACGCCTTCCAGGCCCCGCTGTGGGCGGGTTCGCCGGTGGAATTGTCAATGACGCCCGCCGAGACGGTCCAGGGCGCAGCGCTGGCGCCGTTCTCGAAGCCGGGGTTGCCCAGGAGCTGAGTCGGGCCGGCGGCGAGGGCGACAGGCGTCGCGGTCGCTTCGGACGATCTGGCACTCGCCCCGACACTGTTGACGGCGGCGACCTGGTAGAAGTAGGCCGTTCCATTCGTCAGGCCGGTGTCGGTGAAGCTGGTCGCCGAGAGGCCGCTCTTGTAGAGGGTCTCGGTCCCGCTGGAACCGCTGCGGTAGAGGTTGTAGGAAGTGGCCCCGGCGCCGGCGTTCCAGGTCAGAGACACCTGGGAATTGCCCGGCGTGGCCTTGAGGCCGGTCGGGGCGGAGGGGACGGTCGGGGCGGGCGCCTTGCCGCTGAGGTCCAGCAGCAGATTGGCGCCGTTGAAGGTGCCGAGGCCCGTGGCGTCGTCGTAGCCGGCCACGGCCGGGTAGAAGAGGTTCGTGCTGCCGTCGGCAATGTCGTGGAAGTCAGTCGCGCCGTTCGCGCCCTGGAAGGCGGTGTAGAGCGGCGGATTGGCGAAGCCCAATGTGCCCAGCCCATTCGTCGCGCGCTGCTGGTTGACCAGGGCGGTGAAGGCGGCCCACAGCGGGGCGGCGCAGGACGTGCCGCCGTAGATGACCCACTTGCCCTGGAAGTAGATGGAGTAGCCCGTATTCGGGTCGGCGTCCAGGGAGACGTCGGGGACGTTCCGCATGGTGGCCGAGCCTTTGGAGGCCGCCGAGCCGGCGACGGGGGCCTGATAATTCGGGATAGGCCAAACGGTGGAAATGCCGCCGCCACCCGCGCCATTGGCGGTCGAGCCGTTGTTCCAGGTCTTCTCGGACGTGTACGCCCCGCCCGGCCCTGCCGTAGTCAGGGAAGTGCCGCCGACACCGGCCATGTAGGGCTGGGAGGCGGGGTCATCCACGCTCAAGGTAGAGCCGTTATCGTTGGCGCCGCTGTCACCGGCGGCGGCGAAGATGGACTGGCCCTGGGAGGCCATCTGCTGGAAGGCGGTGTTCTCGGCGTTGCGGATGGTGGCGCCCGCCGAGTTCTCGGCCTCACCCCAGGACGTGCTGATCTGCTTAGCGAGGTTGTCGGTGGCGATCTTGTTGTAGGCGTCCACGACGCCCGCGCTGGAGTTGGGCGCCTCGTAAACGAGGATCTTGGTTGCGCCGGGGGCGAGGGCGGCCTGGAGTTCGATGTCCAGGGTGACTTCGGCCGCACCGGTGCCGGATGCGCCGGAATAGCCGTCAATGAGGACGTTCTGCAAGGGCACGGAGGGCAGGCCGAAGTTCGCTTCATAAGCGGAAACGTCGCCGGCCGCGTAGCCGTCCAGCTCGAACAAGGCCAGGATCTGGCCCGCGCCCGTCTGGGTGTTGCCGGCGAGGTTATACGCCTTCTTGATGTCGCTGGGCGAGAGGGCGCCGCCCGGCCCGGAGCCGATCTCGAAGGGCAGGGCAAGGGGGTCCAGGGCCTGGGAGAAGTCGGTGGCAGGCTTCAAGCGCAGGTGCGGATGCCACTGGGCGGCGTTGTCCAGGCCGATGACGCCCGACACGACGGAAGCCAGCCCAGCGGGGATGCGCGGCTCGGCATTGGGGGCGAAGAAGAACCGGCCATCGCGCAGCGACTGGTAGACGAGCAGGTGCAGGCCGAAGGCCCGCTCGGCCGAAGCGGCGGGCGCGGCGACGTCCAGGACGGTGCGATTCGGGTGGGTGCCGGTGACGACCAGACCGACCGAGCGGGCGTAGGCGGCGACGCGGTCATAGTCGGCCTGGGTGGGGCTGAAGCGGGCAGCGAATGCTTGGGGGGTCAGGAACTGCCCGAAGCGCGGGTCCTCGGGGTCGGCCTGGGCGCGCAGTAAGTCGGCAAGCTCGGCCTGGTTCCGCAGCGGCAGTGTCAGGGCGAGCGAAAGGAGGCGGGTCGAGTCCAGAGCGGCGACGGCCTGCGAGTGGGCCACGGCGGGCGGGATGTGTCCGGTCAGACTGCGGAACGCGGGCGCGGCGGCTGGGGCGGCGGCGACCGGGGCGGGCGACCCGGCGGCCATCAGTCCGAGCAGGGCCAGGCCCAACGCGGCGGCGGCGCGGGCGGCAGTCTTTGCGGAGCGGTAAGAAGTGGGTCGTGCGGAAAATTGCATGGCTATTACAGGTCCTTTCGGTGAGGGCGGGGGCCGCAGGTGGCGGGAGTAAAAGAGACAATCGCGGGATAGTTGGCGCATCGGCCGCCGACTTGGCGCTCCCAACGGCATTATTCCATAGAATGTTCCGAATATCACATTTTTTCTTGACCGCCTCCGGCGTCCATCAAGCGGGTTATGCGGACGAACCGCATGGCGACGCCGTCCGGCAGGGTGGTGGCAACGCCCTCGCCGGGCGTGGTCAGCGGGCCACATCCGGGCGACCCGGCTTCCGCCACCGCTCGCGGCAACAGCCCGATGGGATCGGCGCCGGGGGGCGGCGGGAAGTAGGAAACGGCGCCGACAGGAGAAAGCCCGCCGGCAGGAACCTCTGGTCCCTGCCGGCGGGCTTTTCTCGTGCTCCGTTCCCTGTCCGCGACTACTCCATGTCGCGCAGTAACATCTCCGTCACCCAGAAGCGGCCCTGGGCGTCGCGGTAAAGCCCGACGCCGACTTTGGTGAAGCGCTTTTCCAGGATGTTCGCGCGGTGGCCGGGGCTGTTCATCAGGCTGACGTGAGCGTAAGAGGCGTTGTAAACGGCGTCGGTGGCGCTGGCGTAGAAGATATTCTCGCCGACGAGCGCCGACTCGGGCTTGCCCTCCCCCCATAGCCGCAGGCTGGCGAGGTAGCGGTCCATGGGGGTGCGGCTGCCCACCGTCGGGGAGTGGTGGTCGAAGTAGGAAAGGGAGCACATCTCGCGCGAGTGGGTGCGGGCGGTGACGTTGAGCAGGGGGTCCTCGATCAGCGGCTCCAGGCTGCGCTGGGCGCGCTCGTTGTTGATGGCCGAGACCAGGTCTTCTTCTTCACGCTCCTCCTGCGCCCGCGTGTCCAGCCGCAGGGAGGCCGTCATGGGCATCAGCCGGCGCGGCGGGGACAGGCGCGCGGCGGCGGGGCGGGTCGGCGGCGGATCGGGATGGCCGAACATCGGCGGCGGGGCGATCACCACGAACTGGATATCACCCTTGACAGCAGTGCGGACGGGCTTGCGGCCGGCGGTGGCGATACGGGCAGCTCTGTGGCGGAGGGCCTTGTGGCGCGAGGCGTGGGCGGCGGGCGCGATGGGCTTATGGTGGAAGAGGAGGGCGAGAAACAGCGGGATCAGCATCAGAATCCTATTCCTTTCGTTGCAGACGGCGGTGTCATAAGGGAGCCGGGGGGACCGAGATAGGAATGAAGGAGCCACACTACTGATCGCATCTCTTGTGTTACCTTTCTGACAAAAACATGCCGGGTTGGCGGGAACATCATGGCGGGAGCAGGTGTCGGGGGAGATTAACGAGGTGCCGAGGGGGGCGTCAACCAGGCGCTAATAATCCGCGAATGATACATTATAACACGGATTCCAACTTGTGCCCGTGAGGGGGGAAACAGATGACAAGTATTTTTGATGCTTATGATCTGCGCGGCGTCACACTGAAAGATGGTATCGGGGTCTTGCCGGCATATTGAGTATTCGTGCGAGGGCACGGGGGCTGGCGGCTGGGGTAGCACGCGCGGGCGTTTTAGGAGCGGGTTAATAGGACTCGCGCCCGCCGGCCCGCGTCCTGCCGGGGCCGAACGACGATCTCGACGTCTTGGTCCAGTGCCGTCAGACACTGGAACAGGCGGTTTAGCGTGCGGACCTTGAGCCGCCCGCGCACGATGTCGGCGACATCGGTTTGGCTCAGACCCATGAATGACGCCGCCTGAGGCTGGGACAAACCCCACTCGCTGATCAGCTCTTCGATCCGCAGTGCCGTCTCAGCTTTGGCGAGGCGCTCCTCAGCCTCTTCCGATGTGTTCGGTATGATGCTTCTCGGCTTTTCTCAGGCGGCGGCGCACGGTCTCTGTATCCTGTGGTACGGTCGCCCGGCCTCGTGTGCTTTTCTTCTGGAAGACGTGCAGGACGTAAACCACTCCCAAGAGCTTGAGGGTGTAAGGTGTAAACGGCGCGGAACGTGCTCCCATCACCGTCTTCCACGATCTCTAAGACCCCCGCACCGCCGAAACCTTTTAGTGGCTTCGCATGAACGGCTCTGCCGCCCCACTGCGCCCTCAGGATCGCTTGGCCAAAGCCGGCCTGTACGTCTTCCGGTTCTGCCAGCGTTCTCGGCCAACGCCTAATGCGGCCCCATCGCCGCCACCTCGGCCACGCCGCAGGGACCGCCGCCGGTGGCCTCGGCGATCGTCACCACCGAGCCGTCGAAGGCCAGGGGGGACTTGTACCAGGGTGACAGCTCCTGGCTGTGACGGGGGACGTAATGGGCGATCAAAGACCGGCGGAAGCGGTCTTGGGACGTGTTCGGGGTCGAGCCGTGAATCAAGGAGCCGTTGAAGAACAACACGTCGCCCGCCTTCATGTCGCAGTGGACCGCTTCCATGCCGTCCGGCACGGGGACGTAGTCGGTCGTGAACGAGACGGCGCTGTCGGCCTTCTGTGGGCAGGCGACTTCTCCAAGGTGCGAGCCGGGGACCACTTTCATGCCGCCGTTATCGGCGTCCACGTCGTCCACGGCGAGCCAAGCCGCCAGGCAGGTGCCGGGCTTGACGCGCAAATAGAAGTTGTCCTGGTGCAGCTCCTGGCCGCGCGCCCCGGCGGGTTTGAAGTAGAACATCGTCTGGACGCCAAGAGGCTCCTCGCAGAGCAGGCCGGCAAGGACGGGTTCGAGGCGCGGATCGAGCAGGAAGTCGTGGGCGATGGTGCCGACTTCGCGGGCGGGATGGAGGTGCGGGTTCATCATGCGCGGGTAGAAGAGGAGCGGGTCGGCGGGGTCTACGACGCCCTCACCGATAGAGGACAGGCCCGGCAAGGGGCCGTCTGCGTTCGCCTCCATAAAGGCGTCACGGATGGCGGCGGCCTCGGCGGGCGCGAACAGGCCGCGCAGGACGAGAAAGCCGTCATGCTCGAATTGGGTCTTATGGTCAGAAGTCAGGGCAGGCATTGGGTATCTCCTTTGGGTATACTATACGCCAGTTCACAGGCTAATATCTATCGTGAAGCCTGCCGCGCGCCTATAATATCCTGCTGCCATGAGCGAAACCAAAACCGAAGAAAGCCACCCGGAAGTCGTTCAGCTCGTTACGGGCCATTTTTACGAGGCGCCCGGCTATCAAACCTGGCGGGCGCGCGGGACGCACGACTGGCTTTTGATTGCGACGCTGCGCGGCGGGGGTCGCTTCGGCCACGCCGGGGGCGAGTTCGTCACCGGGCCGGGCGACCTGACTTTGTTCACGCCCGGCACCCGGCACGATTACGGGGCCACTGGAGAGGGATGGGAGCTGCTGTGGACCCATTTCCACGCGCGCCCGGACTGGGCGCCCCTGCTGCTCTGGCCCGAAGCCGCGCCGGGCCTGAAGCGGCTGCATCTGGAAGAAGGGGAAGTGCGGCGTAAAGCCTTCGACCGATTTGAAGAAGCGCACGCCCTGGCGACCGGGGCGTTGCCCTCCGCGCCGGGCCGCCGGGCGGCCTTCGCGCTGAACGCCCTGGAGGCGGTTCTGCTGTGGTGCGACACGCGCAACCCCCTGTCGGACGTTCCCCGCCTGGACGGGCGGGTTCAAGCGGCGATGGAGTTCCTGACCCAGCACCTGGCCGAGCCGGTGCCGATGGACGTGCTGGCGAATGCCTGCGGCCTGTCACCCTCGCGGCTGGCGCACTTGTTCCGCGCGCAGGCGGGGCTGACGCCGCAGCAGTATCTGGAGGGGCAGCGGATGGACCGGGCGCGGCGGCTTCTGGAGCTGACTTCGCGCCCAGTGGCGGCCATCGCGGCCGAGGTGGGATATGAGAACCCGTTTTACTTCACGCTGCGCTTCAAGCGGGCGACAGGGCTAAGTCCGAGGGAGTGGCGTGGAACCCACCCCGCCGCGAGCGGCGACCCTCCCGAGGCGGGGTGGGTTCAGAACGTCCCCACACTGGGAACAACCGCCTAGCATTCCTTACCAATCTTGCCCGCCCCAGAAAGGCCACCCCATGCCCGAATACGAACACTCTTTGGCCGTCCAAGCTTCGCCCGCAGCCGTCTTTGCCTTCGTCTCCGACATCGCCCGCCTGCCCGAGTACCTGCCCACCACACACAAGGCCGAAGCACTGCCCGGCGGGCGCGTCCGGGTGCAAGGGGAAGCGGGGGGACACAAGTATGACTCCGACGGCTACTTCCGCACCGATGCGCCGAACGGCCGGGTGGAATGGGGATCGGACGGCGAGAATCGCTACGACGGCTGGCTGGAAATCGACGGCGTGGAGGACGAGTGCGAAGTGACCGTCCACTTGAACTTCCAGCCCAAGCCCGAGCAGGCCGAGCGCATGGACGAGCAGACTGGCGACCGTGACAAGACGATCCGGGAGGGACTGATCGCCTCGCTGGAGTCCATCCGCAACAAGGTGGAAGGACGCGGCGGGAAAGTCGAGCCGTCGGCAGCGACCTAGAACCAGCGGGGCAGGGACGCAGGAATCTGCCCCCGCCCTGCCGAACGGGGGCGCATGACACATTTCACCCTGACACGAACGATACAGCGGCGCGGCCTCGCTTCGGCGGGCCTCGCCCTGACTCTGTTTGCGCTTTCGCCCGCCGCGCGGGCCGAATCGCCCGCCCGGAAGGCTTCGGATTTCGCTTCCGGCGCGGGCAACATCATTTTCCTGGCGGCGGGCGTCGGCCTGCCGCTGCTCTCGGATGGCCACGACGGCAAGAACCACGCCCTGCGCGCGCTGGACGCCCTGGGAACGAGCGTCATTATTTCGGAGGGCTTGAAGAACCTGATCCGCGAGAAGCGGCCCGACTCGAACGCCCATGACAGCTTCCCCAGCGGTCACGCCACGGCGGCCTTTGCCGTCGCCACCGTCGAGGCGGGCTTGCACCCGCATCAAGCGCCCTTGTGGTATCTGGGCGCGGCCCTGATCTCCTATTCGCGCGTCCGCCTGCACCGGCACACGGCCAGCGACGTCCTGGCTGGGGCGGCCCTTGGGTTCGGCACGGCGCGTCTTGAGCTGGCCCAGCCGCGCGGCCTGCTGCTCTCGCCGTTCATCACGCCGGACGGGCAAGGCATGGGGTTCCAGATGAGCCGGGGCCTCTAGACTTGTTGTGAATTTAGCGCACCGTTCGAGTGATTGTCACCGGGAAGCCGAGAAGGTAGATGCGCGGCTGTCGCGCCCGAATGTCGTCACCATCTTCGACATCGGTGAGGACGACGGACAGCGCTTCAGCGCGATGGAGTTTCTGGGGGGGGGGCGACTCTCTGGGAGCGCATCGCCGAAAGTCCTCCCGCCTTCTCCCGTAGCGGCCGATGAACCAAAGGGGCATTTTTGGGTATGCTGAATGCGTGAACAATGAACCGGCCACTTCCTCCCTTGATCCTCTTGTCCAATACCGCCTGCTGCACGAGACGGGCCGCGGCGCCATGTCGCTGGTCTGGGAGGCGGTGGACGCGCGGAATGGCCGCCGTGTCGCCATCAAGACTCTGGTGGCGCCGGGCGCGCTGACGACCGGGGACCGGGCGGCGTGGGCGGCCCGCATGGAGCGGGAAGCGCGGGCGGTGGCGCGGCTCTCGCACCCGAACATCGTCACGACCTATGAGGTCGGGCGCAAGGATGGGCAGCCGTATTTGGTGATGGAGTTCCTGCCGGGCCAAACATTGCGTCAGCGCCTCCGGACGGGGCCTGTCGCTCCTGTCGAGGCGGCGCGCATTCTGGGCCAAATGGCGGCGGCCCTGGATGCGGTCCACGCGGCGGGTGTCCTGCACCGAGATATCAAGCCCACAAATTTCATGCTGACGCCCGGCGGCGCGGTCAAGCTGATAGACTTCGGCCTGGCCCGCCAGGAGGACGACGCCCTGGTGACGCAGGCGGACATGATGGTCGGCTCGCCGTCTTACATGGCCCCGGAGCAGATCAACGGCGACCTGCTGGGTCCAGCGGGCGACACCTGGGCCTTGGGCGTGATCCTCCATGAGATGCTGTCAGGCCAGGTGCCCTTCGGGGGCGACCGGATCTCGGCCGTCTTGGAGCAGATCACGACCGCCGACCCGCCCCTGCTCCCTGGCCTGTCGCCCGCCGCTCAGGCGGTGCTGCGCCGCGCACTGGAGAAGGACCCCGCCCAGCGCTATCCGTCGGCGGGCGCGCTGGCCGAGGCTTTTCAGGAGGCGGTGGGAGACGGGGGCGACGACGCCGCCGCCCCGCCACTCGTTACGCGGCAGAGAATAACGCCGCTGCGTCGCGTTTGGGAGGCGCTGCTGGGTTTGCTGGGGCGGTGACCGAATGGGCCGCCCTCCCGGTCGTCGTAAGGGCGGGCACGCCTCCTGCCGGTTCCATCTCCTCGCGCCTCCGATCCATCCCTTACCGCCCCAGCGACGGCGGCCTCTCCTCTTTCCCCGCGCCCCACCCCTTGTCAGGCTCCGCCCCCAGCGTGAACCGCAGAGTCCCTCCATGCCCGATGTCGTATGCCGTCAGCCACGGCTTCTCCCAAGACTTCTCGCCGACGCGCAGGGTACGCACATAGGCGTTCGCAGCAGAGGCGTTCGGCGCTTCCACCGTGAACGCTTTGGCCGGATACGGCGCTTCCAGATGCACGACAGCGCGCGGGAACAGGGGCGCGCACAGCTCGAACGCCGGGCGGGCGGGGTCGGTCGGGTACAAGCCCAGGGCGGCGAAGACGTACCATGCGGACATGGTGCCACAGTCGTCGTTGCCGGGGATACCCGAGGGCGAAACACCGTAAGCATCCGCCAGCAGCTCCCGAACTCGCCCTTGCGTCTTCCAGGGGGCACCCGAATAGTCGTACAGAAAGGGTGCCTGTAAGTCCGTCTCGTTGTACGGGTTGTAATACTGCCCTGTCCAGGCGGGGTGTGCATAGGCGAAGAACTTGTCGAGCTCCGCGTTGAACGGGTCGTCGCCCCCGAACAGGGCGATCAGGCCGGCCATGTCCTGCATCGCCAGCCAGCGGTAGTGCCAGCCCGTGCCCTCGACGTAGCCGTGTTCCTTGGTGGGATCGAACGGGGCGTACCAAGACCCGTCGAGCAGTCGGGGGCGCAGGAACTTCGTTTCGGGGTCGAACAGGTTGCGGTACAGCCCCGCGCGCTTGGTGAAGCGCTGGGCGTCGGCTTTCCGGCCCAGCGAGGCCGAGACGGACGCCAGGGCGGCATAAGCGAGGCAGTCTTCCTCGGTCTGCGAGACCGAGCCGTATTCTTCTTTGTCGTCGGGGATGTAGCCGGCGCTGTCCATGTAGGCGACGTTGGACTCACCCTGATAGGGCTTGTTGGGGGGCGCGGGCTGTGTGGCGTCCTTCACCATGCCGGGATAAAGTGCGGCCATGTCGAAGCCGCGCAGGCCGGCGTTCCAGGCGGTCGCGGCAACGATCGTCAGGGGGCTGCCGCACATGACGTTGGTGTAGATGTTCGCCTGGGGCCAGCGGTCTATCCAGCCGCCCTGCTGGTACATCAGGCTGATGGACTGGCACATGTCCTGCATCCTTTGGGGCTGAATCAACGTCAGCAGAGGCGCCTCGGTCCGGTAGATGTCCCACCCCGAATAGTCGGCGTAGACGGGGTGCTCGGGCCGCGTCTGATGGACGGCGTTGTCGAACCCGAGATACCGGCCATCGGCGTCGCTGAAGACGCTTGGCGTCAGGAAGCAGTGGTAGAGGCTGGTATAAAAGACCGTGCGCTGGTCGGTCGTGCCGCCGGAAATCTCGATCCGGCTCAGTTCGTTTTCCCACGTCTTTTCCGTGCCGCGCCTCACCTCATCGAAGCCCCGCTTGCCGACCTCTTGGGCGAGGTTGTGCCGGGCACCTGCGATGTCCACATAGGAGATGCCGATGCGGGCGGTGACGGTGAAAGGCTTGTCCGAGGATGGGAAGCTGAGGAACGCCCCGATGGGCGGCGCCTCCAGCCCCTCCTGGGCAGCGCCCGCCGCGCCCGCCTTCACCGCATCGCCTGTCCAAGCGCCGGAGGAGAGGCAGGGCCGGTCCAGCTTCAAGGTAAAATAAGTGGTGTAAAACTGACCCGTGCCACAGAACGCCTGGCTCCGCACCGACCCTTCGACCGTGTCGGCGCTGACAAGATGGATGTCGGCCCGCTCGGTGCGCGTCAGGGTGTGGCTGATCGGGAGGAGGATATTGGCGGGCTGCCCGGCGGGGAAGGAAAAGCGAATCAGCCCCGCCCGCTCGGTCGCCGTCAGCTCGGCGTCCACGTTCCAGCGGCGCAGATGCACCGAATAAAAGCCGGGCGCAGCCGACTCGCGGCTGTGGCTGAACGGAGAAGCGTAGTCGGCCGTCTTCGTCCTGACCGGCCCGGTCGTGGCCGTCAGGAACACGTCGCCCTCGTCGTCACACCCCACCCCACTCATGTGCGAAAGGCTGAATCCCTCGATGCGGTGGTCCGTGTA
>JANOOM010000312.1:0-1663 GCA_031421335.1 Armatimonadota bacterium | reverse complement strand
AACGCCGCGCCGCCCGATGTCGTCTGCCAGTTCCTGGAGAGCCACAGTATCAAAATGGCGGCGCGGCTGTTCAGGATCTGGCTCGATCTCATCTACGAGCAGATTCCATACCTGCTCCTTCTCCGAATTGCCGGCCTGGGCGCGGTCCCCCTCGATGAGCATGTCGCGGCCGAACTGAGTGTCCACCACTGCGGCAACCCGGGCCTTATCGAGCTTCATGAATGTTTACCTTCTGGGTGCGACCTAGCTGCACCGACTTCTGCTCCTTTGCTTTAACGGCTCGCATCGACCATCGCCTCCACTTCCTCAGCCAGTGCGAAGAACGCGTCGCCTTCGCGGGCGTCGGAGAGAACAATCGGGCGCCCCAGCCCGGTCGAATTCGCGATGGCGACGCGCTCCGGGATCTTTGTCTTGAGCACTTTAGACCCAAAGATTTCCTTGGTCAGCTCCTCGATGACTTCGGCGGCGGCTGTTTGCGTGCGCTGGCGCGTCAATACCGCCCCTAAGAGGGCCACCCGGCGGCGACCGATGTCGGCGCACTCTTTTCGTGTTGCGAGCAGTTGGCCCGCGCCTTGCAGGGCGAGACTCTCATCTATGGGAATGAGGACCCCGTCCGCTGCCGTCATCGCGTTGAAGGCGAGCATGCCTAGGGTGGGGGGGCAATCAATCAGGATGATGTCGAAGTCCGCGCGGACAGGCTCGATTGCGGAGTCCAGCCGTGTATCACGCCCTGGACGGTTGATCAGCGACATCTCCACATAAGCGAGTTTGATTGATGAAGGGGCGAGAAATAGATTCGGGTGATATGGCATGGCGATGATCACATCCGCCAGACGTTTGGAGGGTGTCCCATCCGCACCGGAACTGAGCACGTCTGCGACCGAGAATTCGACGTCACGCCAAGACACCCCCATGGTCGATGTCGCATTCACCTGCGGGTCAAAGTCGATCAAAAGTACTCGGTGGCCGCTCACCGCCAGGGCACCGGCGAGGTTGACCGCCGTGGTGGTCTTGCCGGTGCCGCCCTTCTGGTTGATGACGGCGATGGTATAGGCTTCCTTGCGGCGGCGCTTGCCATACTGGTCCCGGATGGTCTCGATGTCCGCCTGCGTGTACCGGCGCCCCCGTCCGTCGCGCGCCGCCGTGGGGATAAGCCCGCGATTCTCAAGGCGCCTGAGGGTGTGAGGCTCGATCCCGATGAGGCGGGCGGCCTCGGAGACGGTGTAAGTGGTATCCTGACGCCCCTTCGTGGCTGGCGTCGCGCTACCTTTTTTGACGGAGGCTGTTGAACGCTCCTGTTCCGGACTAGCCAAGCAAGGTTTCCTTTCCAGGTCAGGGCAGACCCGGTTGATTGCGGTATTCTAACACTTTCTTGCTGGCATGTCAAGCCGTTTCAAGAAAAGTTAATAAAAAATCATTGGAAACCCCGCATATCCCCTGAGTTTTCGCCGGAAACCTTAACATTGTGTTAAGTCAGGAATAGGGTGTGGAAGGAAATTTCCTTAACGCCCGGGGGACCGAATGCCCAACGCGTTCGTCCACAGCCGCAGCTGACAACTTATACGGCCCTTGGCGCTGCGTAGCCTCGTCCCGATAGGCCCGAACTTCACTCGGTTGGGATGTGGAGCAGGCCCGACGCCTTCTTCTTGGCCTGCTCGCCCCG
>JANOOM010000311.1:0-3238 GCA_031421335.1 Armatimonadota bacterium | reverse complement strand
CCGCCGCCTATTTTTGCCTCACGGAAACCGAACTCACTTCGTTCGGGCTACCCCAATAAAACCCTAAAGCCTCTGTTTCGCAGGGCTTCTTTAAGCCCCCTCTAACGCCCCGCTAACCCCAATAAAGCCTCAAGCAGGGGTGCTTGAGGCGGGCTAAATACGGTCAGCGCAGAGAACGGCAGGAAGTGCTATCAGTCGTGCTGAAACGATGGCGGTGCGGTGTTCCTGCTCAGGCGGATCGTCGCCGTTATAATTAAGAGCCGTAAGCCCCCTGCCTTTAGGCAGGGGATATAAGGCTCAACGTCTTTCCTAAGACGTTCTCTTTCTGTATGTATTTCGTGTTGTTTCATATCAAAGTCAGGCTGCTCTGTTTTTCAGGGGGCGCGCTTGCCCGCTAAATCCGTGTTATAATACCCCTAAGCGCCGACGCCAAGGGATATCCGATTGACCACCTCCGCACCTCATCCTCCGGGACCGCCGCACTCAGGACCACGCCGCTCGGCCTCGCGCCGGACGGGGCGCCGCCGGACGACCGACCTCTGGGCGCGGCTGCGCCAGGACCCGACCCTGGCGCTCATCCTGCTGATGGCGCTCGTTCTGCCGGTGCTCCCCGGCCCCGACAGCGCCCTACCATGGAGCAGGGTGGCCGGGGCTGCCCTGGAAGCGGGCGGCGTCCTCCTGCTGGCTGCCGCCCTCTGGCGGGCCGACGCGGCGGGACTGGGCCGCGCCCTCGCCTTCGCGGGCCGCGGGCCGACCGGGTGGCTGCTCGGCTTCCTAGCCTGGGCATTTCTCTCCGCCACACTTTCTTCCGGCGGGACGGCCGCCCTCCAGGGCGTCCTGGGCCTGGGGGCGGGCCTGCTGGTCTACGCGACAGTCGCCTACCGGGTGCGCCGCGAGGCCGACCTGCGCCTGGCCCTGGACGCCGTTTCCGCCACCTCACTGCTGGTCTCGACCCTCGCGCTCGGCGCCCTGCTCCTGACTGGCGCGATGAGCGCCGGTGCCTTCACCCACCGCTCCTTCGGCGCCGTGCTCGCCCTCTTGTTCCCTATCGCCCTGCTGTCGGCGGGGGCGCCGGGGACGAGAATGCAGCGCGGAGCGGGGCAGGCGGCGGCCGTTCTCGGCCTGCTCGCCCTGCTGCTGTCGCACTGGAACCCCGCCGAGCGCGGGGCACTCGTCGCCGCCCTCGTCCTCGGCCTGGCCTGCTGGCGCCTGGGCGTCCGCGTGTGGCCGTCCGGCGGGCAGACATTGCTGGCGCAGATCCGGGAGGCGCGCGCCCTGGCGGCAAAATCTTCGCGCGCCTCGCACCCGCGCGGGTCCCATTCGGGGCGCCGCCACAGCCGGGCGGGGGCGATCGCGGAGCGGCGGCGGACGGTCTTCAACCGGGCGTTCTACGGCGCGACCATGCTGGTCGCGGCGGGCGTCTTCCTCGCCCTCACTCCGGACGGGGGCATCGCCCTGCGGCACGCGCGTGCGGGGCTGACGCAAACCGTCGCGTCACACCCGTCGGGCCACGCCTTCCGGCCAAGTTTTTCCTGGGCGCCGTCCTCGGGCCGCCTCTTGCGGGGCCTCCGGCAGGCTACAGCGGGCGCGGGGCGCGGCGACACGCCGGAAGGACATCAAAGCACGCGCACGCTGCTGGCAATGATCGCGGCGAGGCCGGTCCAGGGCTGGGGGCTTGGCTGTTATGCGCTGCATCAGGCCGCCTGGACACACCAGGGCGACGACGAGGCCGCCGTCCGCCGCCACGGCCCGAAGCCGGGCGACCGGGCGCGCGGCGCCTACTGGCAGACGGCGGCCGAGACGGGCCTGATCGGGCTGGCCCTGTGGGCGGTGGCGCTTGTGGCTTTCTTCGTCGGCGCGGTCCGCGCCCTCCGCGGGACGGAGTTGAGTCCCCTGCGCCGCCGGGTCCTGATCGGCTGCCTCGCCGCCGTCGCGGGTCAGGCGGTGGAGGCTTACAGCGACGGCTCCTGGCAGGGCGCGGCGCCGTCCCTGTTCCTGTGGCTCATCCTGGGCCTTGGCGCAGCGGCAGCAGGCGGCGAGCCGGGGCTAGGGGCGCAGGAGGGCGGGGGCAGCCGTCCGGGGCAGGTCGGCTGGCAGGCGCACCTGCGCTTCGCGGGCGTGTGCGCGCTGTGCGCTGTCCTGCTGTCGCTGGTGGCGCGGGCAGCGTGAGGCGCGGGCAGCGTGAGGCGCGGGCAGCAGGGCCATGCCATGCCATGAGAAGACCATGTGTTGAAACACACGGCTAGACAGCGCAGACGCCAACAATCCCCGCTTCGCGGGGATAAGAACGATTTCCTGTCCGAGTGCCGCGAAGCGGTACTTCGTGGCCGCAGGCCGTCTACCCCACCAGAACCCTAGCCGTGTGTTTCAACACATGGTCTTATGGCATAGTTGCCCCGCGCCGCCCGGCCCTCTCCCTGTTCAGCAGCGCCGCCTAAGATGGCGGCAGGAAAGATGCGCCCCCCCAAGATGCGGCAGGAAAGCGGCGGTCTCAGCGCGAACTCTCCTCGAGACTGCCCAGCGGCCTTTCACACTCTCGGATAAGGAACTCACCAAACTTGCAGACGAAACAACTTCTCACCGGCCTCGCCGCCCTACTCGGCCTCTTGCTCATCATCGCCGCCGTGCTGTATTTCACCCAGCCGGCCCAGGGCCTGCCTGGTTTCCTACCGGGCCACGCGGCGGCCGGCACGGCAGAAGCGCTGACCCACCACACCAAGCACGGGATTTTGGCGCTGGCCCTTGCGGTGTGCTCCTTCGTCGCCGCCCGCTTCTTCTGGGGGCCAGCCGCCGACGCGCCCGCGTCGGCATCCTAAGAACCACAAGGGCCATGGGAAGGCGGCCACCGCCCTGCCGCGCCGCAAGGACAATTACGACCTGGGAACCGACGCGACCTACTCTCTGGAAGTGACCTCGCCGGGCCAGGACCCGGTCCGCGCCGTTTACATCACGTCGTCCTAAACATCGGGGGGAACCATGGAGGAGGAGGCAGCGGCAAGGGAGGGCATCGTAACGGCAGACGGTGTCTGGCCGCCGCCGCCCACGGGCGGGGTGCCGGTGCGCGCCGCCGTCCTCCTGCCGACCTTCGCGCCGGTGCGCCCGCTCGCACGGCCTCTGCTGGTCCTGCTGACCGCCTACGCGGCTACGGCCGCGCTGTCACTTGCCTGCACCCCCTTCCCGGCGGCGATTCGGTGGTTTCATCCGGGAGCCATCGGCCTGCTCCAGTCTGTCCTGCTGC
>JANOOM010000310.1:0-8369 GCA_031421335.1 Armatimonadota bacterium | reverse complement strand
ACCGCGCCAACAAAGGCACCAAACCTGCCTCCGCAGGTTAAGAGCAGGAGGTTAAGAGCAGGAGGTTAAGAGCAGAAGCTTGAGATTAGACCTTCTGTACTAGTCCGCGAAGGCGGACTTTGTGAACTTGTTGGCGCGGTTTCAACCGCCCGCTCAGAGCATTAGACAGCTCTCCAATCACTTAGCCATGCGATCGGCGGCGTGAGCGACGATCTCGACCGCCCGCTGGCGCGACTCCAGGATGATGTTGGCGCGGGACAGTGACCCGGCCACGTACAAACCGGGGACCTCGGACTCGGAGGTCTTGTCGTCGTAAATCGGCAGGCCATCCGGGGCAAGGGACACGCCCAGATGTGCGAATAGCGTCCGGTCCGCCGTGTGACCGACCAGGGCGAACACGAAGTCATTAGGCAGCGTCGAGCGGGGCGCTTCTACTCCCGGCGCCGTTCCCTCATAGCCGACATGTGACAGATCTACGCTGCTCGGCGCGATACAGGCGATGCGGACACCCGTAATCAGGGCCAGGCGCTTCTCATCGGCCATGATCTTCAGGTCGCGGACGATGAAAGGGCGCAGGTGGCTTTGGAAGTCGGCGGGCGGGCGGCGCATGGCGACCGTGACGCGCGCCCCAGCTTCGGCTAGGGTCATGGCCCCCGTCGCCGACGAGTTGCCGCCGCCGACTACAAGAACGTCGCGCCCGAAGAAGGGCGTCGGGTCGGCGAGGCGCGTGAAGACTTTGGGGAGGTCGGCCCCAGGCACATCCAGCGGGCGCGGGTTCGGGAACGTCCCCGTGCAGACCAGCAGGAAGCGTGCCAAGCGGACTACGTCGCCCTCGCCCGCCGAGCGGCGCGTCGAGCGCACCTCAAAGTGACCGTCCGGCGGGGCCGGGCCGACGTGCTTGATGTCCACCACTTCTTCCCAGGTCGCCAGCGGGAGGCGGCGGGAGGCGGCCACGGCCCGGTAGTAGGCCAAAGCGTCTTCGCGCGTCGGTTTGTGGCCGCCCGCGATGAAGAATGGGATGCCGCCGACGGCGAGTTCGTCGGAGGGTGAGAAGTATTGGATCTGCTGCGGGTGTTCTACCAGTGACTGGACCGGGCCGCCGCGCTCCACGACGACGTGCGACAAGCCGGCGTCCTGGGCGGCGCAGGAGGCGGCTAGTCCGGCGGGGCCGGCCCCGATTATGAGGAGGTCCAAGATTCTGTCTTCATTCGTCTCTTGCATGACTCCATTGTACCCAGCAACGCTTGATGTGAAATGAAAGCCCGTCGTCGCGTCGAAAGAGGAACCCTGGAGGAACCCTATGAATATGGCGACGGAAACCTTCTTGACCACATCATACACCACCGTGGACGACGGGTACCAGCAGAACGTCCCGGCCTTGATCTCAGGCCGGGGCAGCAGAAAGCCCGCATTCTCCGACAGCGAGGTGGTGACGCTCTCGGACGAGCGCGACGGGGCGCAGGACCTCCTGGACAACTGCCGCCGCTTCTGCGTGCTGGGCGACAAGGGCTTCCTGGATCAGAAGCGCCAAGCTACCTTGTCCGAAGATCAGGGGCTGCTGCTGCTGACGCCTAAGCGTAAGGACCAGCGCGTGCAGAATGCGCCCGCGTGGGATGCCCTGATGAACCGGTCCCGACGGGTCATCGAGACGACGTGAGCGCAGGCCAAAGGTATTTTCGGCCTGGAGCGACCGGGGGCACGGACTGTGTGCGGACTGTGTGCGGACTGTGTGGGGCACCCTGAGCCGGGTCATTGCCAAAATCATGGGACTAACCCTCGCGGCTAAACACAACCGGGAGCAGGGACACTCGCCGCTTAGGCTCGCCGAGTTCTCGTTCTGAACGCGGCAAAACAAGATCATTTCACATCAAGCGTCAGTTACATACGCCCCGTTTCCAGGTACAATGAGGCCATGTATCGGAACAGAACTTGGCCGCTGCGCGCCTTCGGCTTCCTCCCGGCGGCGCTCGCCGTCTTCCTTCTCGCTGTCCCCGTTTGCTCTCATGCCCAGGCCACACCAGCGCCGACGTCAAGCACCACCGCCGTCATCGGATTGGGACCCATCACCGAGTACACCCTGCCTAATGGCCTGCAAGTGCTGATCGCGCCTTCCAATGCCTCCGACCTAGTCACGATGGACATGTGGGTTGGGGCGGGAACGCGGCGCGAGACGGCGGAAAACAACGGCGTCGCGCACTTCATGGAGCACCTGATCTTCAAAGGGACGCCGACGCGCAAGCCGGGCGACATTGACGCCGCCATCGAGGATCTGGGCGGGACCCTGAACGCGGCCACTTCCTACGACTGGGCACACTTCTACGGCACGGTCGCCTCAGCGGATGCGCCCGCTGCGCTGGCCGTGCTGGGCGATGCTCTGATGAACTCCGAAATGCGCCAGGCGGACATGGACGCCGAGAAACCGGTCATCCTCAGCGAGATGGCGCGCGAGGCCGGCAGCGCGACGACGCGCGTGAACCGCGTCTTCAATTCCCTTTGTTTCCCCGACCATCCCTACGGGCGGCCCCTGCTGGGGACGTCCGACAACATCACCAACATGCCGCGCAAGACGGTCGTGGACTTCTACCACACGTTCTATGCCCCGGCCAACGCGACGCTGATCCTCGCCGGCAAGGTCACGCCTGAGGAAGGCCTGGCCCTGGCGACCAAGACCTTCGCAATGTGGCCCACCCGCGCCGTCCCCGACGATAAGGTGCTACCCGCCGCGCCGCAGACTGGCCTCCGCATCCGCAATCTGAACGCGCCCGTCCGGCGCGGCTTCTTGCAGATCGGGTTCCGCGCCCCGTCCGTGCGCGATAAGCCCGACGTCTGGGTAATGGATATCTTGATGACACTGCTTGGGCAGGGCGGCAACAACCGGCTGGAGCAGAACCTGGAGCGGCGCAAGAAGCTGGTCACGGCTGTCAGCACGAGCTACCTGACCCAGCGCGACCCCGGCACGATGAGCGTCACGGCCGAGTTCGATCCAGGCGACTATGACACCGTCCGCAAGGCGATCCTGGCCGAAGCGTCGGCCCTGCGCGATGCGCCCGTCTCGCCCGGAGAGCTGGCCGCCGCCAAGCACACCCTGCTGGCCTCCTACCTGTTCGACACGCAGACCAACACCGGCCGGGCGGACGCGCTCGGGTTCTACAGCCGCATTGACTCGTACAAGTACGACGCCGAGTACGTCGCGAACTTCGAGAGCGTCACGCCTGACCTGGTGCAGAGCGTCGCGCGCAAGTACCTGACGCCGGACGCTTATACCTTGGTCACGCTGCTGCCCGTCCCCGACCCCGCGACCGCCTCGCGGCATTAGCGGCATTTGAAGGAGCTTTTTCCGTGCCGAAACGCCTATCCCTCGCCTTCCTCCTCGCCGGCCTGACGATTCTCGCCCTTCCCGCCGCTCGCGCTGCCGACGCGCCGCCGGCCATCGCCGCCGACCCGACGGCGCCCGTCAAGACGACTCTCCCGAACGGCCTGCGGATCATCTGCAAGCCCGAAGTGGACACCTCCCTTGTCGCCATTGACGTGTTCGTCCGGGCGGGCGCCCCGCAGGAGACGGCGGCGACGGCTGGCATCGGCGGTTTCGTCGCGCACACCTTGTTCGCCTCGACGCGCGACAGTACGCCCGAGATCATGACGCGCGACATCAACGCCCTGGGCGGCAACATCGCGGCGGCCTGGCACCCCGACTGGACGCAGATCGCGGCACTTACCGTAAAAGACAAGTTCCCCGACGCCGTCCTCCTGCTGGCGAACAGCTTGAAGTACGCCGACTTCGACGCCGCCACGGTCGAGGATGGGCGGCAGCAGCTCTTGTCGGAACTGGATAACCGCGACGCCGACCTGTTCCAGACCGCCTATGGCAACCTGGAAAAGACCCTCTACGCCGGCACCTCCTACGCCCGCCCGGACGGCGGCACGGCGGCGACGGTGCGCCGGCTGACGCGCGCCGACCTGCTCGGCTACTACTACCGCTACTACGTCCCGCAGAACATCGTGATCGTGGTGGTCGGCAACGTCACGGCGCCAGAAGCGCAGGAGCAGATCACCGAAGCCATGAGCGACTTCCCGCGCAGGGGCCGGGCGGCCCCCGGCTTCGCCGGCTCGCTGCCGCCGCTGGCCGCCGACGTGCCGCCCATCCGGGTCTACCAGCCCGATCTGGCCCAGGAGATCGTCATGGCCGGCTACCGGGCCGCGCCCACGTCCGGCCCCGATTACCCCGCCCTGCTGGTGGCGAACGCCCTGCTCGGCGGCATGAAGTCCGGCCGATTGTTCACCCAGCTGCGCGAGAAGCAGGGCCTGGCCTACGATCTCGGCTCCGTCTACAGCCCGCGCCTTGCGGCGGGGGATCTGGCGGGCTACGTCTACGGCGCCCCGACCAAGACGGACCCGACCACCAAGAAGGACGTCCCGACCGTCGGCCTGATCAAAGACAGTCTGCTCGCCCAGTTCGCCGGCCTCCAGACCGCGCCCCCGACGGCCACCGAGCTGGTCCGCGCCAAGCACTTCTTGATCGGCTCCTACGCCCTGCGCCACGAGCGCATCGAGGACCGGGCGGCCCTACTCGGCGTCGCCGAGCTGTCCGCGCCGGATGGCTACCATTTGGATACGGACTACGCCAAATACGTCAACGCCGTTTCCGCCGCCGATGTGCAGCGGGTCGCCCTCAAATACTTCGTCCACCCCGTCGTCTCTACGGTCGAGCCGGCGGCGGGCGGCGGCGCAAGCACGGTGGGAGGCGGGTAGAAGAAGTCGCGGGCGGCGGAAAGAAGGGCGGGGACAAACCCCGCCCCTATGCAAACGGTGTCTAGAACGTAGGGATAGAAGCTCTGTCCCTACCCTCCTTCTTCTCCATGATGCAACTGCGGCGTCAAGCATTATGAACAACGTGACTGAAAAAGTCCGCATCCGACGGGCCGGGCCACCAGATGATCCGGTTCGACCATGTGACGTTCTTCGCCGGCGGACGCGTGGCCTGGGCGGAGGAGATCATGGTCGGCGACTCGTTCCGGCGGCGGGGTATCGGAAGTCTGCTCATGGGCGCGTTCGAGCAGTGGGCGGCGGGGCGAGGTGCAAAGCTGATCGCGCTGGCGACGCGGCGGGCGGCGGACTTTTACCGGGCGCTCGGATACCAAGAGTCGGCCGCCTATTTCCGTAAGCAGGTTCCCCCTCCATGACCGAACTCGACATCTCGCGGCGGCGACTGCTCCTGGCCGGAGCGGCGGTCCTGCTTACGGGACGGGTCTCCGCCGCCCCGACAGTGCCAAAGCCCACCATTCCCAAGCGGGTCTTCGCGCACTATATGGTCTGCTGCCCGGTCGCAGGCGGCGGGGCGACGGTGGCGGACTTCAAGAACGAGATCCGGGAAGCGCAGTCGCGTGGGTTAGACGGGTTCGCCCTGAACTGCGGCGGCTGGGACAAAGGCGGCGGGACCGTCTACAAACCGCGCTGCGTGCAGATGTACGAGGCCGCGCGGCAGCTTGGGACGGGCTTTCAGCTTTTCGTCTCGATGGACTACTGCTGCGGCAACGGGCTGGACGAGACCCGTGACGCCATTGAGACGTTCCGCGCCCACCCGAACCAGTTCAAGGTCGGCGGCAGGCCCGTCCTGTCCACGTTCGGCGGGGAAAGCCGGGACCCCAAGAGCGGGCAGGAGAAGATCGCCCTGGTCCACAGTCTGGGCGGTTTTTTCGTCCCTTACTTCTTCCCCAAGACGTACAGTGAACACCCGGACCCAGCGGATGTGGCGCAGATCGTCAGCGACTATGCGGACCTGGACGGCTACTTCTACTTCGGGGCGGCCGGGGACGGGGCCTCGATCTCCCTCTCCAACCAGCGCCTGGCGTTGGGCTGGCAGGCGGCGGGCAAGGTCTTCATGGCTGATGTAGCCCCCTTCTACCGCTCCTTCGGTCGGCTGAACGAGACGCGCGGGTTCACAAGCATGGCACGGGAGTGGGAGGGCGCCATCCGGGACGGGGCGGACTGGGTGGAGATCACGACCTGGAACGACTGGGCGGAGAAGACCTATGTCGCACCGTTCGGGCCACCCGCTGCGACGAAGATCGGGGACGGGGGCGACCCCGGCTACGGGCCAATCAACTACGCCCATGTGGCCTACCTCGATGCCAGCCGTTACTACATGGACTGGTTCAAGACAGGTAGACGCCCCAAGATCACGCAGGACAAGCTGTTCTATTTTTATCGCACGGAGCCGAAGGCGGCTGGGGGCAAGCAGTTCGCCGCCAACGAGACGCAGCGCGGTATCAAAGCGATCAGCGGGGCGGACGGGCTGGAAGACAGTGTTTTCGTGACCTGTTTACTCACCAGGCCGGCCCGCCTAACGATCCGCAGCGGCGGCACAGTGCGGGCCTTTGTCGTCCCGGCGGGCGTCCAGCACGTTTCCATGCCGTTTGCGCTCGGCGCGCAGCAGTTCACGCTGACCCGGAACAGGCATGTGGTGAAGGACAAGGCCGGCGAACACGAGATCGCGGACCGCCAGGGCGAGACGCGCTACAATTACTTCGCGGGGGAAGCGTGACGGAGCAGGGCCAAGCTCCCGGCAGGCGCAGCCGCGAATGGAGGAGCGCGCATGGGTGTGATCAGTATCAGGCTGCCGGAGTCCCCGCACAAGCGACTCCGTGAGGTCACGAAAAAGAAGGCATTTCCATCAACCAGATCGCGGCCTCAGCCCTCTCGGAGAAGCTCGCGGCTTGAGTGACACGCGACTGCTGAAAGGAAGGAGCGGCGCGAGGCAGCCGCGAGAAGTTCGAAAGGGTTTTGGCAGAGGTGCCGAGTGTACCGCCCGGCCCTCTGGATAAGGGCCGGGTATTTTGGCTGGCAGTCCTACTTGGCGACGGCAGCGCGCTTGCTCTGGCCGCGTCCCAGGCCGCGCTTGAAGGGGGCGCGCTGGACGATCTTGGTGTAGTCCAGGCCGGCGGCGGTCAGGGCCTTGTGCCAGGAGTCGAAGCGGCGGCGGGCGGCCGTGATGAGGGTGATATCCTCAAGCTCCATGCTCTTGGCGTTCAGCTCCTTGCCGTTGCGGTGGAACTCGCGGACCATGTCGAGAATGCGGTCGTCGTCCCACTCGCGGTAGCGGCGGATGTCATCGTAGTTCAGGCCGGCGGCCTCCAGGGCCTCGCGCCAGGAGCCGAAGTGGCTCTTCTTGGTGGCGGCGGCGGCGAGCTGCGGGTCTACGTTCAGGCAGACATTGCGCCAGGACAGGTCCACGTTCTGCGCGTGCAGCTCCTTGACGCGAGCGACGATGCGCTCGCGGCTCCAGGACTTGTAGCGGCGAATGGAGTCGTAGTCCAGGCCGGCGAAGCGAACGGCATCTTCCCAGGTCCCGAAGTAGCGGGTGGCGGCGCGCAGCAGGGAGAGATTGTTGGTGGCGACGCTGGAGTAGTTGAGATTCTCGCCGGACTCGTACATACTGAGAATCTCTACGGCGATTGCGTCTTTGTTCCATTTGCGATGCATTGGGCGGTCTCCTGTAATGTGGCTGTGATCTCGTCGGTTCTTGCTGTCTCACTGTCTCAGAGGAACGCTGCCACGGCAATGGGACTTCGCGTATAAGAATCCTTCATTGGAAAGGATCTGATGAGCAGTCTCATGAGTGGTCGCAACGGTTGCGACGGTGTTATTATACTTGGTATTTACTCAAAGGTCAATTATTTTATATAAAACTTTTGTTAAGTTTTCGTTAAGTTTGTGCTAAAATAAGGGCAAATGGAAAGGGACAACGATGCCGACCTTATCTGAACCCATGCCCGAGACACTGCCTGAGGCGCTGCCTGAGGCCCCGGCCAGCGCCGCGTCCGAAGCCGCTTCCCCCTCCGTCGCCGTGGCGGACCACATCGCCCGCCTGAGGCCCTATGTCCCCGGCAAGCCCATCGAAGAAGTGGAGCGCGAGCTTGGCCTGACCGACGTCATCAAGCTGGCCTCGAACGAAAATCCGCTCGGCCCCTCCTCGCGCGCTTTGGAGGCGCTGCTGGCGGCGGCCTCCGGCGTCGCCCTCTACCCCGAGGGCAGCGCACCGGTCCTGCGCCGGGCCGTGGCGCAGGCCGTGGGGATGCCCGAGGACACCCTGGTCTTCGGCAACGGCAGCGACGAGGTCCTGCACCTCCTGGCGCTGACTTACTTGCAGCCGGGTGACGAGACCGTGCAGGGCGATCCGTCGTTCTCCATGTATGAGATCTACGCGACCCAGTGCAACGCGGTTCCCGTCAAGGTTCCTTTGAAGAACTTCACGCACGATCTGGACGCGATGGCGGACGCCGTCACCGACCGGACGCGCATGGTGCTGATCGCAAACCCCAACAACCCGACCGGCACGCTGGTCACGCACGCGGCCGTGGCGCGGCTGCTGG
>JANOOM010000309.1:0-5738 GCA_031421335.1 Armatimonadota bacterium | reverse complement strand
CACCGAGGTGCTGGCGGACATAACGCTGGACATCGCGCCCGGCGAGATCGTCGCTCTGGTCGGGCCGAGCGGGGCGGGCAAGAGCACGCTCTTCAACCTGATCCCGCGCTTCTACGACCCGACCGGCGGTGCGGTCACGGTTGATGGTCACGATCTGCGCGGCGTGACCTTAGACAGCCTGCGCGGGCAGGTCGGGCTGGTCCCACAGGAGACACTGCTGTTCGGCGGGACGGTCCGGGAGAACATCGCCTACGGGCGGCTCGGGGCCGATGACGCGGAGATCGAGGCGGCGGCGCGGGCAGCAAATGCCCACGAGTTCATCTCGGAGATGCCGGCGGGATATGAGACGGTCGTCGGGGAGCGCGGGGTCAAACTCAGTGGCGGGCAGCGCCAGCGCATCGCCATCGCGCGGGCGGTCCTGAAGGACCCGCGCATTCTGCTGCTCGACGAGGCCACGAGCGCGCTCGACGCCGAGTCGGAGATGCTGGTGCAGGACGCATTGGGGCGGCTCATGCTCGGCCGCACCGTCGTTATCATCGCCCACCGCCTGAGCACGGTCCGGGCCGCCCACCGGATCGCCGTGCTGGAGCGTGGCCGTCTGGTCGAGGTGGGCACGCACGCCGATCTTCTTGCGGGCGGCGGACTGTACGCGAAGCTTTACGCCATGCAGTTCCGCGACGCGGACTAACTTTCGCCGGCCATCTCCTGCAAGATGATGGCCGCACCGCCGAAGATGCCGGCGTTGTCGCCGAGTTCGGCGGGCACGATCCGGCAGGTCCGGGACAGGGAGCGGATCGCGGTCGCTGTGACCGTGCGGCGGATCGGGTCCAGGATGATGTCGCCGGCCTGGGCGATGCCGCCGCCGATGACCACCATTTCTGGGTTCAGCAGGTTGATGAGGTTCGTGACGCACAGGCCAAGGTAGTAGCCCGTCTCCTCGAAGACTTCCAGCGCGATGGCGTCGCCCTTCCGGGCTTCCTCCGCAATGATGGCGGGCGTCAGCGCGAAGCGGTCGAAGTCCACCTGCGCGCCCAGGCTCGTCTCGTAGCCCTCCTGGATCTTGCGCGCGGCCCGCTCGATGATGGCGTCGCGCTGCGTCTCGCCCTCCACCGAGCCGAAGGCGCTGTTGCCGCCGCGCCCGCCGGGATTGATAACCATGTGGCCGATCTCGCCCGCGCCGCCGTCCGCGCCGTCGAGCAGCCGCCCGTCCACGATGATGCCGCCGCCGATGCCCGTCCCCAACGTCACCATGACCAGGTGCCGGACAGCCCGCCCCGCCCCGAACCGGAACTCGCCCAGGGCGGCGAGGTTCGCGTCATTGCCGATCTGCACCGGCAGCCCCAGATGCCGCTCGATGAGCGCGGCGATGGGGACATCTTTCCACTGGTCCTTGAAGTTCGGCGCCCACTTCACCACGCCCTCTCTAGCCTTGACGTGCCCCGGCACGGCGACCCCGACGCCCAGCACCTGTGCCGCATTCGCGCCCGCCCTATCCAGGGCGGTCTGCGCCGCCGCCGCGATCTGCATCGCCGTCAACTCCGGCCCCTCCATGCCGCGCGACGAGATGTTCTCGCCTCGCGCCACGATCTGCTCGCTCACCCGGTCGATCACCGCCGCCCGGACGTTCGTCCCGCCCAGATCCACACCCACCACATACGGTTTATCCGCCATCTCGTCTGCCACGCGCCATCCTCCTGCCCGGTCTCTGAAAAGTATAGCCGAGTATAGCGGACGGGGCGGGGGATGTCAAGGCTCATTGGCACGCTTTGTGCTATAATCAGTGTTATGGGCTATGTTATGGATAGCGAGAGAAATTATTTCCCGAAAATGGAGGTCGCCACCGAAGAAGAGTGGCAGAAACTCCAGCCCATGCTCGACAAGGCGAAAGCGGAAGGTAACCCTTGGGCCTTCACCGCTGGCATAGGGAAGATCAGGACCCGAGTCCCTGACCTACTCCCTGCTCGATACTGATACCTTCACGGCCTTCCTACATGGGAAAGAGGGCCTGATTGAGCGTGTGGTCGCCGCTATTAATTAGTTGGTCCGAAATAGGTTAAACTATCTGCCCTGAATGAAAGGGCAAGAATGAGAGTAAAGTCGTGTCAGTCGTTCCCTCGGATGGTTTAACCTATTCCGGATTGGGCACTTAGGGCTGAGAGTTTGGCTATAACAGTGATCACTGTACAAGAGCAGATCGCTGGGCGGTATGCATTCCTCCAGCATGCGAAGACCGATGCACAGCTCGCTCATGCCTACCAGAACTTAACCGACGCGGTGCGTGCTCTGTCGGAACTATATATCGCCACCTTCTCGGAGGCCGCGATCGCTCTGGAAGAAAACGCTGTCGTCATCACCCGCAACCTGCGCGACTTCGGGCGCGTACCCGGCCTGCCCTGTGAGAACTGGGCGGACTGACCGAGATGGACTGATTTAGAATGGAAGAACACTCATGGCCGACATACGGGAATTGCTCGCAGAACGAATCCTGATCCTCGACGGGGCGATGGGGACGATGATCCAGCGCCATAAGCTCGAGGAGCAGGATTATCGGGCCGAGCGCTTCAAGGACCATCCCATTGACCTCAAGAACAACAACGAGGCTTTGATGCTGGTCCGGCCCGATGTCATCGAGGATATCCACCGCGCCTACTTGGAAGCGGGCGCGGACATCATCGAGACCAACACGTTCAACGCCAACCGGATCTCGATGGCAGACTTCGCTATGGAAGACCTGTCGGTCGAGATGAACCTGACGGCCGCCCGTCTCGCCCGCCGGGCCGCCGACGATTACAGCACGCCGGACAAGCCGCGCTTCGTCGCGGGCGCGCTTGGCCCGCAGACGCGCAGCGCGACGGTGATGGTCGACCCGGACCACCCGGAGCGGCGTAATGTGACCTTCGACGAGCTGCGCGATGGCTACTACGAGCAGGCGAAAGCACTTCTGGACGGCGGCGTGGATCTGCTGCTGTGCGAGACGACCTTTGATACGCTGAATCTCAAGGCGGCCCTGTTCGCCATCCAGCAATTGTTTGAAGACGGCGGGCGCGTCGTCCCTATCATGGCGTCGTTGACCATCACGGACCTTGCCGGCGGTAACCTGTCCGGGCAGAACGTCGAGGCCATGTGGGACTCCATCTCACATGTCCCCCTCCTCTCGGTCGGCCTGAACTGCGCCCTCGGCCCCCAGGAGATGCGTCCGTTCATTGAAGAGCTGTCCAAGATCGCGCCGGTCTTTGTCAGCGCCTATCCGAACGCCGGCCTCCCCAACCCGATGCTCGAAACCGGATTCCCCGAGACGCCCGAAAGTCTGGCCCCCCAGCTCGGCGAGTGGGCCAAGAACGGCTGGCTGAACATCGTCGGCGGCTGCTGCGGCACGACGGCCGCCCACATCCGCGCCATCGCCGAGGCGGTCGAAGGCTGCCCGCCGCGCCACGTGCCGACCGTCGAGCCGTACACGCGGCTGAACGGGACCCAGCCTTTCACCTGGCGCCCCGAGGTCAACTTCGTCAACGTCGGCGAGCGCACCAACATCACCGGGTCGCCCCAGTTCAAGAAGCTCATCCTGAAGGGCGACTTCGAGGCCGCCCTGACCGTTGCCCAGCAGCAGGTGGACAACGGCGCCCAGGTCGTGGACGTCAACATGGACGAGGGTATGCTCGACGGTGAGGCGGCCATGACGCGGTTCCTGACGCTGATTCAGGGCGAGCCGAACATCAACTCCGTCCCGATCATGGTGGACAGCTCCAAGTGGGAGATCATCGAGGCTGGCCTGAAGTGCCTCCCCGGCAAGGGCATCGTCAACTCCATCAGCCTCAAAGAAGGCGAGGAGAAGTTCAAGCATCTGGCGAAGCTCATCCGCCGCTACGGCGCGGCCACCGTCGTCATGGCCTTCGACGAGTCGGGGCAGGCGGACACAGCCGAGCGCAAGGTCGAGATCTGCACCCGCGCCTACAAGATACTGACCGAGGAAGTCGGCTTCCCGGCCAACGACATCATCTTCGACCCGAATATCTTGACGATCGCGACGGGCATCGAGGAGCACAACGAGTACGCCCTGAATTTCATCGAGGCGACCCGGGCCATCAAGCGGACTCTGCCGGGCTGCCACGTTTCCGGCGGCGTTTCCAATCTGTCGTTCTCGTTCCGAGGCAACAATGTCGTCCGTGAGGCCATGCACTCGGCCTTCCTGTACCACGCCATCCAGGCCGGCATGGATATGGGCATCGTCAACGCCGGGATGCTGGCCGTCTACGAGGAGATCCCCCCGGACCTGCTCGGGCTGGTCGAAGACGCCCTGTTCAACCGCCGGTCTGACGCCACCGACCGGCTCCTGGCCTATGCCGAGACCGTCAAGGGCGCGGTGGTCACCACCGAAAAAGTCGAAGAAGTCTGGCGTCAGGCCCCGGTTGAAGAGCGGCTGAGTCACGCGCTCGTCAAGGGCATCACCGACTTCATCGAGGCCGACACCGAGGAAGCGCGGCAGAAGTACCCCAAGCCGCTTGAAGTCATCGAAGGGCCGCTGATGGCCGGCATGAACGTCGTCGGCGACCTGTTCGGGGCCGGCAAGATGTTCCTGCCGCAAGTGGTCAAGAGCGCCCGCGTCATGAAGCGGGCCGTGGCCGTGCTGCTGCCGTACATGGAGGCCGAAAAGCTGGCCTCGGGCAACACGCAGGCGCGGGCGAAGGTGCTGATGGCGACGGTCAAGGGCGACGTGCATGACATCGGCAAGAACATCGTCGGCGTCGTGCTCGGCTGCAACAACTACGATGTCATTGACATGGGAGTTATGGTCTCGGCTGAAAAGATTCTTGCGAAGGCCCGCGAGGAGAATGTGGACGTCATCGGCCTGAGCGGGCTGATTACGCCCTCTTTAGATGAGATGACCCACGTCGCCCGTGAGATGGAGCGGCAGGGGTTCCGCGTCCCGCTGCTGATCGGCGGGGCGACCACGAGCCGCGTCCACACAGCCGTCAAGATCGCGACGCACTACAAGCAGCCGGTCATCCACGTCCTAGACGCTTCCCGCGCCGTCGGCGTGGTCAGCGCCCTGGTCAGCGACGACAAGAAGCTCGCTTATGTGGAAAGCATCGAGCGCGAGCAGCAAGCGGCCCGCGACCAGCACGCCGGTAAGCGGTCCGAAAAGAAGAGCCGGACGCTGGCCGAGGCGCGCGCCAACCGGACTTCTATCGTTTGGCAGGCCGAAGACCTCGCCAAGCCCTCGTTCACGGGTGCGCGCGTAGTCGCCAACCTGCCGCTGTCTGAGCTGGTCCCGTTCATTGACTGGTCGCCCTTCTTCCGCGCCTGGGAGCTGCACGGCTCTTACCCTGCAATCCTGGAAGACGCCGTCGTCGGAGAGAGCGCGACGAAGCTTTTTGAGGAGGCCCAGGCACTACTCGCACAACTCGTTTCTGACAAGTCGCTGCGGGCGAACGGTGTCTACGGCTTCTTCCCGGCCAACAGTGTCGGCGACGACATCGAGCTGTACACCGACGAGAGCCGCGCTGCGGTCCTCGCTCGCTTCCACACGCTGCGCCAGCAGGGTGAGAAGTCGGGGGACAACGCCAACAAGGCTTTGTCCGACTTCATCGCGCCGAAAGAGACTGGGCTGTCCGACTACTTCGGCGCTTTCGCCGTCACGACGGGAATCGGCGTGGAAGAGCTTTCGACCAAGTTCCGGGAAGACCTGGACGACTACAGCGCCATCATGGTCAGCGCCCTCGCCGACCGCCTGGCCGAAG
>JANOOM010000308.1:0-1555 GCA_031421335.1 Armatimonadota bacterium | reverse complement strand
CTGAGCGTCTAGCCCGACCGGGAGACTATCCCGGTGAGCCTGCGTCGGTGAGCCTGCGACGGTGAGCCTGCGACGGTGAGCCTGCGACGGTGAGCCTGCGACGGTGAGCCTGCGTCGGTGAGCCTGCGACGGTGAGCCGGTTGGAGGCGACGAGCCAGGGGGGCTAGAGTGTCCGCGTCTGTGACACTGGACAGCATTGGGGCCGCAGACGTGTTGCCTTGGGGCAGACCGCCGCCACGCGGGGGCATTGGCGGCGGGGGGCGAGTGGCGACCACGGAAGGCGGACCGCCACGGAGCAGGGGAGGCCGCCACCGAGGAGGGGAAGACCCGGTACGGGACGGAGACAGACCGCGCCGGCCACGGGCGGAGCGCGGCGGGCAGGCGCTCCCGCCTCCCGCGTGGTGGGCCGCCCTCCTGCGTGCCATCCCCCCCCCTCTCTTCCGTGACACGCCACCCTCCGTGACACGCCTCCTGACCGCTGGCTGGGCGAGACTTAACAGGGCAGGGGCTTAACGGGGCAGGGGCTTAACGGGGCAGGGGCTTAACGGGGCAGGGATCAAAGGGGGAGCGGGCGGGCCGACAGTGGTCTTGACGAACATCACCGCGCGCAACAATCTCGCCGCGCGCAATAACCTCACCACTCGGAAGGAGAAAGCCATGACACTCTCGGAAGACGCGGTCGAATTGGCGACGCGCTATTTTCGCACCCACGTCCTGCACGGGGGCGCCCCGGAGCAGGGGGAAGAAAGCGGCGGGGAAGGAAGCGGCGGCGGGGGGACGACGCGGCATCCGCCGGGGCCGGTCCCGCCCGCCGAAGGCTCGCTCGGGCTGCGGCACATGCAGGACCCGGTCGCCCGCGTGCTCGCCGGCCTCTACTACGCGCGCGTCTTCCCCATGCTGGCACTCTACGCCCGCGACGCCGACGAGCGCGACGCGCTCAACAAGGCGCTGGTCCGCATCACCGGCGTCGAGCCGCTGCTGCGGGACGGGCGGCTTGTGACGTGCGTGGTGACCTGGACCGGGGGACGCTGGCCCAAGCGCCCGACGGGGATGCGCGTGAGCCTGCCGGGCGGCGAGGCGGAGCGGCGCCGGCTTCTGGGGCGCTTCGAGCCACACCTGCGTCGGATGGCGGCGGCGCTGGGAGCGTCCACGGCCAAAGACTACAAGCACTCCAAGGTCTACAAGCACTCTGCGGGCCACACGCAGGTCGGGCCGCCGCACCGCTGAGATCCAGCCCGTAGGAAGTCCCGGCACCGGCCTATCCTGGCGCCGGGACGATCACAAGCAGAAGCAGCAGAAAAAGAAGCAGAAGGAGAAGTCCCATGATCCAGAAGACCCCCCTCGTGCCGCTGTCGTCCCTGACGAAGCCCTCGCGCGTCCAGGTAGACACGCCGGGCAAGCCCCCGGACCCCGCCGGCATCCGCTATGGCGGCAAGGCCCCGGCGTCCGAGCGGGCCGCCCCGGCGACCTCCCCGGCAGTCGCGGCACCGCCCGCGCCGCCGACACCCGCGCCGCCGACACCCACGGCGGTCACCACCACGGCGGTCACCACCAC
>JANOOM010000307.1:0-2282 GCA_031421335.1 Armatimonadota bacterium | reverse complement strand
ACGTCTCATACATCTCGCGGCCGTAAATGCCTTGGATGGTCAGCATGTTGAACACGACCTTGTTCCAATCAATCGCGATTTGCTCGGAGGGGATGCCGAGCATGGCGATCTTCCCGCCGTGCGCCATCGCCTCAATCATGTTCCGAAAAGCTGACGGGTTGCCGGACATTTCCAGGCCCACGTCGAAGCCCTCCTTCATGCCGAGCTGCTTCTGAACGTCCGCCAAGCTGCCCGTCTGCAACAACCCGTCCACGAACAGCCGCAACCCCCGGTCCGTCGGCAGCCGCCCGGCGCTGGTATGCGGGCTGAACAACAGCCCGGCATCCGTCAGGTCCGCCATCACGTTGCGTATCGTCGCCGGCGACAACGCCATCGGCAGCCGCCGCGATAGGGTGCGGCTCCCCACCGGCTCCCCCGTCGCCACATACTGCTACACTATCTCCCGCAGCTCCGTGGCCGGCCGCGGGTCCAGGCCGGGCGGCATCCCGGCGCGGGGCGGGGCGGGACGTTCAAAGCCTTCCATGCGCCTCCAAGGGGTATGAGACTCCTAGAGTATGGGGACTGAGGCCACCACGGGCAGCCCCAGGCCGACAAGCCGCCAAGCAGCGTGACAGGTCACGGCCTGCAACCCAGCCCTCAGGCATCAATCGGCAGATACTCCCACGGCCCAAGCGGCTTGACCGTGTAGGGCACGTCCACCAGCGCGCGCTTGGCCGAGCCGTCCGCGCCCCAGAACCCGTCAGGCCCGGCGTGTTCCAGTGCCAGCACAAGTGTCTCGCCCCGGCGCAGCAACAACGGCCGTGCCGCATCCCAGCCAAGCATGTAGGCGTCCGCTTCCGGAAAAGCCCGCAACAGGGCCACCACGCCCTGGATGGTTTGGTCCACGAAGTGTTCCGGGTTGTCCGGCTCGTCCAGGTAGAGCCTTCGGTCCCCGAAACTGACGTAGCGCGTCGCCACCACCCCGTGGTCGAGACGACCGGTCCGCCTGCTCAAGTCGTCAACAACGGTGACACTGGTCGCGGCGCTGGAGACTCCGCTGGTATTTTTCCAGTCGGGGTTAGCGTTAAAGCCGATGCTGGCCCGTGCCAGCGCGTCGCGCAGTTCGTGGCGCGTGGCGGGCGTGTCCATGTAAAGGCGGTGGCTGATTGACATGTCCGTCACTCCCCGGGTGCGGTCAGGGGACGTGTCAGGGGACGTGTCAGGGGACGGAAGGGCTGCCCCAAACCCTCCCTGGTACGGACCACAACCTCTCTCAGGTTCTCGATGGGCCTTTCCCGGAGCATCGCGCGGATCGTCGCTTCAGTGTGCGTCGTGTTGCGCAGGTCCACCACGATGCGGTGAGTCTGACCAACGGCGACCTTTTCCTCCATGCCCTCCCAAATACCCGTCAGGCTGCTCGTCTCGGGCGTGTAATACCGGCCCGCACAAGTTTTGACCCGCTTGCCCCGGCTGCCAAGGGCAGGCCGAGCCGCGTCGGCACCAGATCAAGACTTGTGCGGACTGGTATAAGTATCGAAGATGCGGTCCTCGACCAGCAGGCCGGGGTTCTTATCTGGGTCCAAGCCCTCGGCCACCATGCGCTCGGGCGTGACGATGGGGTTGGGGCGCCTCGTTGGGTTCTGCACTTCAGGATCAACTGGCAGGCTCTCCGGTTGTTGCGGCAGGCCGCGCCCGAGGATCGGCGCCCTGCTTCTCGACCCGGATGTTCGCCCACGGCCCAAGCGGCTCCACCGTATGCGGCAGGTCAACCAGCGCCCGTTCCAGCGAGCCTTCTTCGCCCCAAAACCCACCAGGACCAGAAAACCCGCCCGGCCCTATCCTCGCCTGCGCCAGCACGAGCAGCCCACTCCGGCGCAGCAGCACGGGCCGCGCCGCATCGTAGGCTTCCCAATAGGCGTCCGCATCCGGGAACGCCTTGAGCAGGGCCATGACACTCTGGATGGTCTGGGTCTCGAACACTCCTTCAAGTTCGGGCTTGCTCAGGTAGGCCTTGCGTTCCCGGAACGTGACCCTGCGTGTCGCCACCACGCCGTTGTCGGGCCGCAAGGTGCGGCCACGGTCATCAAGGATGGTCACGTCGGTCGCCGCACTGTGCGCGCCGCTGGTGTTCTTCCAGTCGGTGTCGGCTTCAAGGCCAACGCCGGCCCCCGCCAGCGCGTCGCGCAGCTCGTGCCGTGTAGCAGCCGTGTCCAGGTAGAAGTGGTGCTCAATTGCCATGCTCGTCCCTCCTAGGGAATGGTCATGGGACGGGTAAGAGGGCGGAACGGCTGGCCGACGCCCTC
>JANOOM010000306.1:0-4697 GCA_031421335.1 Armatimonadota bacterium | reverse complement strand
CGCTTTTGGGCACATAGACATTATCGTCGCCAATCACGCTTATTCTACATTGGGGACTTTGGAGGAACTCACGGCGGAACAGGTTGACAGGCACCTCCAAGTGAACGTGCGCGGGAGTCTCCTGCTGGCACAGGCGTTCGCGGCCCAGCACGTCGCGCCCTCCGGGGGACGCGCCGTGCTGATGACCTCGGGCCAGCACCTGCACCCGATGCCGTCGGAGCTGGCTTATGTCGCCTCGAAGGGCGCGCTCCATCAGCTCACGGCCAGTCTCGCGGCTCACCTCGCCCCGCGCGCCATCACCGTCAACGCGGTCAACCCTGGCGCGACCGACACGGGCTATGCTTCCCCTGATGTCCACGCGGCAGTGCGGGCCGCCTCGCCGCAGGGGAGATGGGGCCGGCCCGAGGACGCGGCGCGTTTGATCGGGTGGCTCTGCACGGACGACGCCTGCTGGGTGACGGGCCAGGTGATCAACTCGTCAGGCGGCGGCCCGTAGCGAGCATCAGCGGAAGGTGGGGCCGAAAAAAACGCTTGACTTTTCGCGCGGCCTGTGTTAAAGTGAGGCACATACTCGAACACATCACCCAAAACGACCCAACGACGTGTCATAACCTGTTCCCTATGACCCGATTTCCCTGCCTGGAGGCGTCTGCATGAAACTCTGTTTGAAGGACTTGACCGGCGCGGCGACGATGCTGGCTGCCGCGCTCGGACTGAGCCTCATCGGCCCGCACCGCGCCTACGCCGCACCGGGGGGCCTCAGCGTCCCTGGTGCGAGCGACCTGGACGTCAAGATCCTCAGCCCCGACCCGAACACGCCGCTCATCGGGCTGAAGCCTGTGGACATCTCCGCCTTCTACCAGGGCACGCCCGGCAACCGGATCGTCGCCGTGGAACTGTACTTGGACGGCAAAAGGGCGGCCTCACGGACACTGGACGTGCCTGAAACGCGCGGCGTGATCTCGTTCCTCGTGGATGCCGCCCAGCTCTCGCCCGGCGCTCACCGCGTCGTTGTCCGCGTCACGGCGGCCGACCAGGAAGTCAAGTCGGTCCGCGCTGCCTTCCAGTTCGGCGACCCCGGCGTGGAGCGGATGAGCAGCTCCGGCCTGCCCGGACTGGGGGACGGGATAAGCGCCGTGCGGACGCCTGCCGCGCCGACCGCCGGGAACGGGCCCGCCCCGACGCTCCACTTGTTCGACCCGTCCGAGAACGGCAAAGTGCAGGGCGTCGTGACCGTCCGGGTCAAGGCGACCGATCCGAGCGGCAAGAACCCCTACGTCTCGCTTTCCATCGACAAGGTCTGGAAGACGCTCCGCAACTTCGCCCCCTATGAGTTCGAGTGGGACACGACGGCCTACCCCAACGGCTATCACACCATTGAAGTAGCCGGATACAGCGACTCGGACACGTCGAACGTCGGCCACGCACCCGCCCTGCGCGTCTATGTCAACAACCCCGGCGGCGAGACCTCCATCCGGCATGACTTGCTGGACGGCGTCAAGGCCGTCCAGCCCCGCGCCGCGCGAAGAGCGGCCCGGAAAAGTGCATCAAGGAAATCCGTCGGGCGACCCCTTCCCCTGCGCCGCCCCGACCTGCTGACGGCCGACGAGCGCATAACGGAGGCACCCAAGGCCGCGAAGACCTCTCCCGCCAAGATCACCCCGCCCCTCTTGGCCTCGATCATGCCCGCGCATGTCCAGTCAACGCGCGAGATCGTGCGGCACCTGGTGCGCGGCGCCTCGTCGCTGCGCTTCGGGCCGGTAGACGCGCTGACTGAGCTGTCCACACCGTTCGTCAGCGAAGCGCCCACCGCGCCCGCCCCAGTGGAGGTCGCCCCCCGCATCACGCCGCCCGCGCGTGCCCCGCTCGCCGCCCGCGCCCACAAGCCGATGCCCACCGCCGCCGCCGCGCCGGACCCGAACATAGCCGCCCTGGCCGACTTGACCCGCTCTGCCCGGCGCGTTTCCGGCAAGATCGCCCGCCTCCAGCGCATGGCCGGTCTGCGGCTCCCCGACAGCGACCTGGCCTCGCCGTACCTTGCCGCGCCGCGCGACGCATCCCTGCCCGCGCGCCCGGTCGTCAAGATCGCCGCCTACCGGGCGCAGATGACTGAGCAGATGGCGCACTCGACCATCCGGACGAGCATCAAACCGGTCATGAAGATGCACCCGCTGCGCGTCCATCTGCCCGCGAGCCTCGGGAGCCTTCTGCACAGCATCGGGCAGACTTCCGTCCTGTTCAACCACACCACCGTGCATCTGGACCGGCCCCTGGCCGCGCAGGGCGGGGTCCTCTTCGGGCCGCTGCGCCAGATCTTTGAGCAGGGGGGTGGGACGCTCACCTGGCAGTCGCGGACGGGCACGGTCCGGGCCAGAAGCGCGACTAAGAACATCCTGCTGCGTATTGGCGACAGCCGGGCCGTGGTGAACGCCAAGGCGGTCACGCTGGACGGCAAGCCATACCTGATGATGGGTCGGACGATGGTCCCGCTGTCGTTCGTGACGGCCGCCATGGACGCGGACGTGCAGTATGACGCCGCGACTGGGCACCTACTGATCACCAGCCGCAAATAGCGCTCTTCTTCGCCCTCGAAGCCCCCGTACCGCCTGGTGCGGGGGCTTCATCTTTTGAGGCCCCCCCCAGTGAACCGCTTCCGCTGCTCCCTTGCGGTCATCGTTATTCTGCTGGCCCTGTCCCTACGCCCCGCCCCGTGCCACGCGCAGGGGGCTGACGGGCCGCAGTCCGCTGGCACAGAGGCCGCCGGCTGGCGGCTCACCTTCGACGACGAGTTTTCGGGGTCGAAGCTCGACACGCGCAAGTGGACGGCCAGCGAGGGCGTCTTCGAGAACCGGTCCAGCCCGATCCAATACTTCCTGCCCGAGAGTGTCGCCGTCAGCCAGGGGCACCTGCGGATCATCAGCGAGAACCGCACCAGCCACGGGTGTGAGTACACGTCAGGCGAGATCCGGTCTCTGGACAAGTTCTGCCAGCTCTACGGGCGGCTCGAAGTGCGTTGCCGGTTCCCCACCGCCCCCGGCACCTGGTCCGCCGTGTACCTGCTCCCCGCCGACGATAGCTGGCCGCCGGAGATTGATGTCGCCGAGTTCATCGGGCGCACTCCCCAGAGGCTCTATCTGACGAACCACTGGCGGGACGCCTACGGCGAGCACCAGCAGATGAACAGCGACCTGACGGACGGGGCCACCGACTGGGGCGCCTGGCACACCTACGCCGCCGAGTGGCTGCCCGACGGCGTCCGCTGGTACGTTGACAACGTCCCGTCCGGCTCGGCCATTGGGCCGGTGTCCAGGGTGCCAATGTATATCCGCATCAACACGATGGTGGGTGGCAATTTTGCAGGCGAGCCGCAGGCGGGCATGTGGCCACAGACTTTTGAAGTGGACTACGTCCGCATGTACCGGCGCGCGGGCGGCCCCCTGCCCATTCTGCACCCCCTCCCCCATGTCGTCCCGCCCGCGCCGTTTGTCCAAAACCCACCGCCCGTCTTTGGGACTTCCCCGCCCCCACCCTCGGCAGGGCCGGGCGTGTCTTCCTTCTGGGGCAGTTTTTTCTTATTGGCCGTTCCGCTGCTGGTCTGGCGGCTGATGCGGGGCCGGGCCGGGCCGGACGGGGCGCGGACGGCCGCACTCGCCGCGGGCGTCGGGCTGAGTGCGGCGGGCTACCTCTTGTTCCGCGTCCAGGTCATTCACTGGGCAGCCTGGTGGGTCGCGCTGCCACTGATTTTGGCCGAGCTGCACGGGATGGCGCACGCCTTGGGCTTGCAGTACACGCTCTGGCCCCGCCCCCCGCTGCCCCTCTTTGCCGAGGAAGATCCCACCGTGCGGCCCGTCTTCATCCTCATCCCGACGGTAAACGAGGGCGAGGACGTCCTGGGGCCGACGGTCGAAGGGGCACTGGCGGCCCGCGCGCATTTTCTCGAACAGTTCCCCGAGGCCGCCGTTTCGGTCGTGGTCTGCAACGACGGCTATGTGGCCGGCTACCCGGACTGGTACAGCGCCGAGAAGCTGGCGCAGCGACTGGGCGTGGTCTGCGTCACCCGCCCGGTCGGGGGCGGGGCGAAGGCGGGCAACATCGAGTGGGCACGGCAGACGGTGGGGGCCGTCGGTGATGCTCTCGTCGTCCTGTTCGACGCCGACCAGATCGCGTGCGAAGACTTCCTGACCCAGACAATCCCGCCCTTCGCGGACCCGGCCGTCGGCTGGGTGCAGACCGGCCAGTATTACCGCAACTTAGACAACCCCGTCGCGCGCTGGGCCAACGACCAGCAGGGACTGTTCTACCAGGTACTCTGCCCCGGCAAGGCGGCCCTGAACGCCGCCTTCATCTGCGGCACGAACGTCGTCCTGCGGGCCGCCGCGCTGGACGAGATCGGCGGGCTGCCGCAGGACTCGGTGACGGAAGACTTCGCTGCTTCGCTCCTGCTGCACCCGCGCTGGCATAGCGTTTTCCTGCCCGGCGTGCTGGCTTTGGGCCTGGGGCCGATGGATTTGAAGTCCTCCTTCGCCCAGCAGGGGCGCTGGGCGACCGGCACCCTAGGCGTCCTGCGCCGACACTGGCGGATGCTGCTGCTGCCGGGCGAAGGCGGCCTTTGCCGCCCCCAGCGCATCCAGTATGCGCTGGCCTGCACGCACTATTTGTCCGGGCTGCGCGATCTCGTTTATCTCTTGGTGCCGTTC
>JANOOM010000305.1:0-3298 GCA_031421335.1 Armatimonadota bacterium | reverse complement strand
GCCGGCAGCCTCGCCCGCCTGCCCCTGAGCGCCCACAGCGGCGCGGGCGACGACCAGGGCGACATCCGCGCCCGGATGCAGTCCGCCCTCGCCGACTACACGCGCTCCCTGGGGCAGCAGAACAACAACGGCAACTATTATAACAACGGCCAGATCCAGGCGCCCACCGTGTATGTGCCCTCGTCCGGCGAGGCCGTGCTGATGGGCTGGAGCGCCGACCCCACCCTGGCCGGCCCCGCCCCGCGCGTGGACGGCCACGCGGTCCGCGAGAACGACGTCACCCTGGTCATCGTCCACCTGCCCATCAAAGGCGCGCGCATCGTCGCCGCCGCACCCCCGCCCGTCCCTACGAACAACTTCCCGCGCCGGTCGTTCAGGCCGCGCTACCCCGGGCAGCAGCAGGTCGCCTCACCCAGCGCGAGCTTCGGCACGATCTCCCGCGCCGCACCGCTCTACAAGTCGGCCATGGACGCCCATAACCTGGCACTCGCGGGGCGCTCACTCGGCAAGACCGCGCGCTTCCGAGGGGTCGTTTCCAAGATCTACCAAGACCCAACCAACCAGACACTGATCGTGGACTTCGACCCGCAGTATACGCACGCCCTTTCCGCCGTGCTGACACTCCGGAGCTACCGGCTTTTTCCCAACATGCGGATGCTTCAGGGCCGCGAAGTCGTCGTCTCCGGCCCGCTCATCCGCTATCAGGACAGGCTCGCTGTCATGCTGTCTCAGCCCACGCAGATACAGGTCGCTCGCTAGCATGGGCCTATTCACCGAAAACCCGGTCCTGGAGCGCGAACTGCGCGGGCGGCTCCGGCTCCGGCGCAAGGGGGCGCGGCGGGCCATCCCTTTCGTCGCCTGGCCCATCGCCCTCGTCGCGCTCTATTTTTATGCGCGCGGCCTGACCGCCCTCGGGCGCGGCCCGGTCCAGGACGCCCGCGAACTCCTGCCCGTCATGGCCTACGGGGCATTGGCATTGATCGTCCTGCTTGCCCCCGCCTTGGCCTCGACCGCCATCACGCAGGAGCGCGAGCAGCAGACGTGGGACGCCCTGGCGACGACCCGGTTGTCGGCCTGGGAGATCCTATTCGGCAAGTGGATCGGCCGGCAGATCATCCCCTGGCTGATGATCGTTTTGGCCCTGCCGTACCTCCTCGCCTGCGCGTTCTTCGGTGGCATGGGGCTGTTGATCCTGCCCGCCGTCCTGCTGTTTCTCGTCGTGACGACGGCCTTTTACAGCGCTATGGGCCTCCTCTGCTCGTTCCAGGCGCGGCGGACGGTGGGCGCGACGGCGACCGCCCTGACCATCACCGCCGCCCTCTGCGTCGGGACCGTAATCGTCAACCAGGTCTTCCAGCTCCTCCAAGCGCGCGTCGGCCCGCCCGAAAACTCACCCATCTTGTGGCTGAACCCGTTCATCGCGCTTTCTTCCCTGCTCGCCATGCTGGACTGGAGCGGCATCTCGGCGTTCTCCGGCCCCCCACACGAGGACTATGGGCTGATCGTCGGGGCCTACTTTCTCGTGACGGTCGCGGCTATCGCTGCTGCCCTGTACTCCATGGTGAGCCGCTACCACCGCGCCGTGCGGGAGCGGACGTAGGAGAAGCGCGATGCTGCCGTTGCCGCCTGCATGGGTACTCCCTGCCGCCCTTCTCGGCTGTGCGCTCGTTTCCGCCCATGTGCGGCTCATCCGCCAAGGGCGGCTCCAGGGCTGCCCGATCTTTACGCACTTTGGCGCCACGACGGCCCCTATCTCCTCAGTGTTCATCGAGTTCTATGTGCCCGCGTGCCGGTATGGCGGGGCCAAGTTCGTGCTCACCATAGCCTCCTCCCTGCTTTCAGCACTGCTGATGGCCGCCACAAAAAAACTACCCGCCGCGCCGGCTCCAAAACGATGGAGGAAAGCGACAAAACATGATTAAGATCAGCCACCTCAACAAAGAATACAAGGGCCTCACGGCCGTCAAGGACCTCAGCCTGCACCTGGAGGCGGGCGACATCTTCGGCTTCATCGGCCCCAACGGGGCCGGCAAGACGACTACCATCAAGATGCTGGCGACGCTGCTCAAACCGACGTCGGGCACGGCCATGATTGACGGCATTGACGTCGTCGAGCACCCCGAAGCCGTGCGCGGGCGCATCGGCTATATGCCGGCCTTCTTCGGCATCTACGACGACATGCGGGTCTGGGAGTATCTGGACTTCTTCGCGGGCGCCTACCGCCTCCCGAGGGCGCAGCGCCCGCGCATCATAAATGATGTGCTGAATCTTACAGATCTGACAGGAAAAAAAGATAATTATGTGGAAGAATTATCTACGGGAATGAAGCAGCGGCTCTGCCTGGCGAAGACTCTCATCCACGATCCTAAAGTCTTGCTCCTGGACGAGCCGGCGTCCGGCTTGGACCCGCGCGCGCGCATCGAGATCAAGGAGCTGTTCAAGGAGCTGAAGGCGATGGGCAAGACCATTATCATCTCTTCGCATATCCTTCCCGAACTCGCAGACTTCTGCAACAAGGTCGGAATCATCGAGCGCGGGGAGCTTCTTATCTCCGGCGACGTCCAGGACATCATGGCCCAGGTGACCGGCGGCAAGACGCTGGAAATCAAGCTGCTCGATGAGACAGAGCGGGCCGTGGCGATCCTGTCGGACGCGCCCGGCGTCCGCGCCGTCCGCACGATCGACTCGCGCCTGCACGTCGAGTTCACCGGCGACCTGGAAGCACAGGCCGGCCTGAACAAGCTGCTGGTGGACAGCGGCCTGCGCGTCCAGACCTTTTCCGAGCAGGAAACGGACCTCGAAGACATTTTCATGAAGGTGACGAAAGGACTCGTGCAGTGACGCTTACGCTCCCGTAAGGAAGCGGGGGCGGCCGGCGAAGGTGGAGCAGTACAACGATGATACGAGTGGGCATGCTGGGACTATCGCGCCGCGTGGGGACCTTCTCCGAGGTGGGCCTGCGGTCCTGGGAGGAGGCGGGCTGCGCCGCCGTCGAGCGCGTCCTGATGAAAGGGGATACGGCCGTCTATCTCGTCCATCGCCCTCTGGTCATTCGCGGAGGGCGTTCAAATCTCCAGCGCATCATGCGCGACTGGTGCGACACCCCTCATCAGCCGTCGCGCTGTGACCTGATCTTGACCATCGGCGGGACCGGATATTCCTCCATTGACGTCATGCCCGAAGCGACGCAGCCGCTTCTCAGGCGGTCCATGCCTGCCATCATCGAGGTGATGCGTCATGTCTCCCTGTGCGCCGGTCACCACCAGGAATCCGCCTCGCGCGGCGTCGCCGGGACGCG
>JANOOM010000304.1:0-2204 GCA_031421335.1 Armatimonadota bacterium | reverse complement strand
CGCCGCTTGCGGCGGGGTGGGTTCAGGATCGGGGTTAGGGGAAAAGAGCCATGTCCGAGAACGTGATGACGGCGGAGAAGACCTGCCTGCGGTGCGGCAGCGGGCGGCTGGTGTCCGCCCAATTGGAACACCCGATCGCCTTCTGCCTGGACCATGTGACGCACCATGGGCGGGTACACTTGAGCTTGAAGGCGCTGCTGTGCCGGGACTGCGGCCACGTCGAGTTCTGGAGCCCTGACCCGTCACAGGTCGTCAGGGAGCACGAGGAGGCTAAGCTTCAGGAAGAAGATTTCTGAGGCCCCCCCGCCCCTTTACTTCTTCGCGGCAGGAATAACGTAGAGCGTGACGCTCTGGGCGGGCAGGGTCGCGGAGAGGTGGCCCCCGGCGACGGCAGCGTCGGGCAGGCGCGTGATCGCGCCCGTGCTCGTGAGCTGCCAAGCCTGGGCCGCCGCACCCGCATTGAAACGCGCCAGCGACAGAGCGACCGGGGCGGGGGCGGATAGGGCCTTGTTAATGACCATGACGGTCAGGGCGCCGTCGGACTGGCGCAGGGCGGCGAATGAGGCCAGGGTGTCCGGGTCGGGGACGCGGTCCGAAACGCTGATGGAGCCAAACATCGCCTTGTGGCCGTCGTAGTTGCGGTAGAGCTGCATCGCCTTGAACATGGGCGTGGAAGCGGCGGGCGTCGTCCAGCGGGTGGCGAGGTCCACGCCCTCGCGCCCCAGGATGCCCCAAATGTCGGCCTGAGCGGTCGCACCGTTCATGGTGCTCTCGGCGCCCCAGTTGTACTCGGTGATGCCGATCTTGGTGCCGGGGTAGTAGGTCTGCACCCAGTTCTTGAGGCGCGGGATCAGGGCGATCTTCGCCTTGACCCAGCTCTCGTCCGTGTAGGAGGGGTCCCACAGCGCGCGCGTCGAGCGGTTGCGGAGCTGCTGGGTTTTGGGCGAGACGTCGTCGCCGAAGTCGCCGCCCTGCGGGTAGATGTGAGCGGTGAACACGTCCAAAGACCGCTTGCCAGTCTTGAGGTCGTGCTTGTGGATCTGATCCAGCACCCAGGGCAGATAGTCCATGCCGCCGTGGGCGGCCCGGTCGGGGTAGGTGCCGTCCCAACCGTGGGCGGCCCCGTACTGCTCGTCGGCGCCGCTGTAGAGGTAGCCGTTCCAGCCCCACTCTTCCGGGCCGAGCGTTTTAGCGGCGGGGTCCACGGACTTGATCATGGCCGAGTAGGAGAGCATGTCGTCGAGGACTTCCTGCATCGTCGCGCCCTTGGGATGGGCGTCCCGGTGCGTGCCGTTCCACAGGGCCGGCTCGTTGTCCAGGCAGTACCAGGAAACGCCGCCGGTCGCCGCCTTGCCCCACTTCGCGGTCAGGTGCTCCACCCAGCCGCGCTGGAAGTCGGGCGTGGCCGGGGTGTTGGCGTCGTTCGGATCGCCGGCGATCTCGGTCTTGCCGTCGGGCTTCAGGCCATTGCCGGCGTCGGGCATGTACGGGTCGGTCTTCTGCTGCGGGCCGTACTTCTTGACCGAGAACGCGGCCAGCTTACTTCGGTCCGGGCCGAGCTTCGCGACCCAGCCGAGCATGGGGACGGTGAGCATCGGCTGCGCCCCGCCGCTCTTGGTGGCGGCGACGAAGGTGTCGGCACTCTCGCCGGGCACGGCGACCGGCTCGCCGATGCTCTCGTAGAAATAGTCGTTGGCGTGGTTGGAGGCGTTCAGCTTCCAGTTGTAGCGCGTGGTGCCGTTGCCGCCGCTGCGGTTGAGCGTGGCATTCAGGGCCGACAACTGCTCGGCGGAGGCGAAGGCGACGCCGTAGATGAGCGGGCTGATGAGGTGCCTGCCCGCCCCGGCGTCTACGGCGATGGCCGTCGGCACCGCCCCCGCGCCGGGGATGTCGGGAGAGGCCTGGAAATGCGGCGCGGGCACGGCGGGGGCGTTAGGACCGGGCGCGGGGCCAACAGGACCGATGCGGGGCGGGGGTGGCGGCAGATCGTCCTGAGCGGACGCCGCCCCGAGGACGCCCAGGCCGAGGCCGGCGCAGAGTGCGAGGGTGAGTTTGTTCATGGTGGGTGTTATCACGTCCGCGCCAAACGGCGGGTCTTTCGCGGGGGTGGGTGTCTGCTTACTATCCCTGTTAGTATACCTGCCGGGGCGGAAGAAGTGTTCCCGCCGTCAGTATGGGGCCGACGGGGACGCAGGCGCTCCGGG
>JANOOM010000303.1:0-2591 GCA_031421335.1 Armatimonadota bacterium | reverse complement strand
CGTCCGCAGGACGCTTCTCCTCGCGAGTGGTTTTCAACCACTCGGCTCTCGTCTCGGCTCTCGTCTCGGCTCTCGTCTCGGCTCTCGTCTCGGCTCTCGTCTCGGCTCTCGTCTCGGCTCTCGCAATGCCTGCGTAACATCAGGTCCTAATATAGATGCAATCGCCCTGAACCGGGGACCGAGCCACTTGCGTTCCGGCGCCCTTTTTGGTATCATAGGAGCGGCGCGACGAACGATTGCACCCGCGCACAAAGAAATTAGGACTTCCTCATGCATACCACCTGGCTCATCGCGAACGGCACGTTCGGCGAGGCGATCCGCCGCCGCACGCTGCTCATCTTCCTCCTGGTCGCCGCCTTCGTCATCGTCGTCGGGGCCGCGAACTCCTCCTTCCAGCCGGGCCGCGACACCGTGGTCGTCAAAACCCTCGGCCTTGGCGTCATCCTGCTGACCGGCGTGTTCATCTCGGTCATTCTAGGCATCAACCTGCTGCCCACCGAGATCGAGCGGCGGACGGTCTACACCATCCTGTCCAAGCCCGTCCACCGCTACCAATTCGTCTGCGGCAAGTTTTTGGGCGGCCTGATGACGGTCTTGGCAAGCGTCGCCGTCATGTCCTTCGTGTTCCTGCTGCTCATGGTCATCAAGGAGCGCGGCTTCAGCCATGAGGTGGCGAACGTCGCCAAGGGGCTGGTGCTGATCGTCTTCGCCATCACCATGATCAACGCCGTTGCCATGTTCTTTTCGGTCTTCCTGTCCCCATTCGTCAACTTCTTCCTGACCTTCGCCGTGTATTTGCTGGGCAGCGTGTCGTCCGTCACCGCGGCCTTGGCCGACCCGCACGCCGACCCCGAGCACCCCAAGAACCCGGTCGTCTTGATCATCTTCAAGGTGATCCACGCCGTCATCCCGAACTTCGCCAATTATAATGTCCAGAATCCGATCCTGGACCCGCACATCCGCATCTTCAACGAGCCGTATTTCATTGGTTCGAACATCGGCATCGCCATCGCCTACACGCTGATTCTCCTGACCTACGCTGCCGTGATCTTCGAGCGGCGTGTGGTGTAGGGGCGCGATTCATCGCGCCCTCTTCTCTGACGGCGATGCCGCGCGAACGGAGCCGCGTAAGGGCGTTGCTTGCTGCGCCCTCTTCTGGAACCGGCCCTGAAGGGCCGGTCTACTAAAGGAGCAAAGGCGCTCCGCGCCTAAAGAGGGGAAGGACGGGGAGGGCGAACACGCGCCCGCCGCCCGCCGAACACGCCGGCCACCCGCCGAACACGCCCGCCGAACACGCCCGCCGAACACGCCCGCCGGGGAGGGCGAACACAAGGTTCGCCCCTACGGAACGTTCCCCAGCCGCGGATCGGCTTTTGTCCGTTAATAGACCGGCCCTTCAGGGCCGGTTCCCTCTCGGCCTAATGAAGCCTCCCCGCCCTGCCCGCCTCTAACCTCCCATGAAAACATCACCTCTCATCTCTCGCTCCGCCGCGCTCCTCGCGCTCGCCGCCGCCTTCCTCGCCGCCCCCGTATCGGCTCAAGCCCCGCCCGGTGAGGCGTCAAGCCCCCTGCCCGTCAAGCAGGTGACGCTGTTCACGTCGGGCGTCGCCTACATCGAGCGCGGCGGGGCCGTGACTGGCGACGCCACCGTCCCCCTTTCCTTCCGCACCGCCCAGATCAACGACATCCTGAAGTCGCTGACACTGATTGACGCCGACGGCAAGGTCCAGCCCGTCGTCTATGGGGCGCGGGACCCCATCGGGCGGACGCTCCAGGCGTTCGCCGTGGACGTCACCCAGCCACAGAGCCGCAGCGAGCTGCTCAACCGCCTGCGCGGGGCCGTCGTGTCTGTCACGACGGCGCGTGGGCTTCTGTCCGGGCAGATCGTGGGCGTCGAGACCAGGAACGTTACCGGGCCGACCGGAACGACGACAGTGGACACCTTGAACCTGCTCAGCGCGGACGGTCTCCAGTCGGTCCGGCTGGACGACGTTTCGGCCGTCAAGCTGCGCGACGCCCGCCTGGACCGCGAGCTGCGCGCGGCGCTGACGACATTAGCCTCCGGCGCGGACGACCAGCGGCGCCCGGTGACGCTGCGCTTCTCGGGGCGGGGGCGGCGAGACGTGCGCGTCGGCTACATCGCCGAGGCGCCCCTGTGGCGGATTTCCTATCGCCTGCTGCTCGGACCGAAGCCTTATCTTCAGGGGTGGGCGATGGTAGAGAACACCACCGACGAGGACTGGAACGGCATCCATCTGGGCCTGGTCTCGGGGCGGCCGATCTCGTTCATCCAAGACCTGTACCAGCCGCTTTATCTGCCGCGCCCGGTCGTCCAGCCAGACGTCGCCGCTTCGCCCACGCCGCAGACCCACGGGGACGACATGCAGGCGGGGAACTTACTGGCGGACGTGCCTGCGCCGGCCATGGCTGCACCCCAGTCGGGGGCCGGCGGCTTTCCCGGCGCTGCGACTAATGAGCAGAAACGTGTGCCCGTCACGGGCAGCGTGAACCTGCTCTCAAAGAGCAATGCGACCAACATCCTCAGCGTGGACGCCGCCGCCCGCTCCGTCACGGCCCAGGCCCAGGGCGCG
>JANOOM010000302.1:0-3517 GCA_031421335.1 Armatimonadota bacterium | reverse complement strand
GGGTGAAGAAGGGCACCTTGCATTTCTGTCTGTCTCAGAGTACACCACTTCATGCTTCTTTTACCCTTCCCTAACAGGGAAGGGTCGGCGCTCGCGCCGGGGTTAGGTTCTTTCAACTATCATGCCACGAAACCCAGATATCCATAAAGTCCTCGTCATCGGCAGCGGGCCGATCATCATCGGGCAGGCCGCCGAATTCGACTACGCCGGGACGCAGGCCTGCCAGTCGCTGCGCGAGGAGGGCATCTCGGTCGTCCTCGTCAACTCCAACCCGGCGACGATCATGACCGACCCGGAGACCGCCGACGCGGTCTACATCGAGCCGCTCAACGTCGAATTCGTCGAGCGCATCATCGCCAAGGAACGTCCCGACGGCCTGCTGCCGACCCTCGGCGGGCAGACGGGGCTGAACCTGGCCACGGAGCTTGCCGAAGCGGGCGTACTCGAGAAGTACGACGTCAAGCTGCTCGGGACGCCCCTGTCCGCGATCCGCAAGGCCGAAGACCGCGAGGTCTTCCGCGCCTTGATGCAGGAGATCGGCGAGCCGGTCCCCGAAAGCTGGATCATCGAAGATGACGTTGCGCTGGAAGAACTGTCGCGGAACACCGAAGCGCCCTGGCCACTTATCGTCCGGCCCGCTTACACCCTGGGCGGGACCGGCGGCGGCATCGCGCGGACGCCCGCGCAGCTCGTCGAGATCGGGACGCGCGGCCTGAAGCTCTCGCCCCGGCACCAGGTTATGGTGGAGCGGTATCTGTCCGGCTGGAAGGAGATCGAGTACGAGGTCATGCGCGACTCGGCCGACACCTGCATCACCGTCTGTAACATGGAAAACTTCGACCCGATGGGGATGCACACCGGCGACTCCATCGTCGTCGCCCCTTCACAGACATTGTCGGACAAAGAATACCAGATGCTGCGCTCGGCGTCGCTGAAGATCATCCGCGCGCTGGGCATCGAGGGCGGCTGCAACGTGCAGATGGCGCTCGATCCCAAGTCGTTCGGCTACTACATCATCGAAGTCAACCCGCGCGTCTCGCGGTCATCGGCCCTGGCGAGCAAGGCGACCGGCTACCCCATCGCCCGCGTCGCCGCAAAGATCGCCATCGGCCTGCACCTGGACGAAATCCCGAACGCCGTCACCCAGAAGACGCTGGCCTGCTTTGAACCCGCGCTGGACTACATCGTCGTCAAGATCCCGCGCTGGCCCTTTGACAAGTTCACTTCGGCCGACCGGCGCATCACGACCCAGATGAAGGCCACCGGCGAAGTCATGGCGATAGACCGCTCGTTCGAGGGCGGCCTGCTGAAAGCCATTCGGAGTTTGGAAATCGGGCAGGTGGGCCTGCGCCCCAAGAACGCCGACCGCTTGTCCGAGATGGAGATCGAGTCGGGGCTGGTCCAGGCGACCGACCAGCGGCTGTTCCTGATCGCCGAAGCCTTCCACCGGGGCATGCTGGTCTCCGAAGTGGCCGACTTGTCCGGCGTGGATCCCTGGTTCCTGACCAAGATCCAGCGCCTGGTGCAGCTCGAAGACAGACTGCGCGGCCTGGCCCCGCGCTTCCACCACGCCGGCCTGCCCGACGACGAAGCCCTAGCCCTGCTGGGCGACGCCAAGCGCAAGGGCTTCGCCGACCGCCACCTTGCCGACGTGCTGGGCGTCAAGGAAACGCAGGTGCGGGCCTGGCGCCGGCACCTGGGCCTGTCGCCCTCCTACAAGATGGTAGACACCTGCGCGGCGGAGTTCGAGGCGGCGACGCCCTACTTCTATTCGTGCTATGAGAAGGACAGCGAGGGATGACGCATGACAGACATCGGCAGTGCCAAACCTCTTGTCGCCGTCATCATGGGCAGCAAGTCCGACTGGGAGACGATGCGCCACGCCGACGACATCCTGACGCAGTTCGACGTCCCACACGAGTGCCAAATCGTGTCAGCCCACCGGACGCCGGACCTGATGGCTGAATTCGCCCATGCGGCCGAGGGGCGCGGGCTGGAGGTCATCATCGCGGGGGCGGGCGGGGCCGCCCACCTGCCCGGCATGGTGGCCGCCCAGACACTCGTTCCCGTTCTCGGCGTCCCCGTCCAGAGCCACGCCCTGAGCGGGCAGGACTCGCTGCTGTCCATCGTCCAGATGCCCGCCGGCATCCCCGTCGGCACGCTCGCCATCGGCAAGGCCGGGGCGACAAACGCCGCCCTGCTCGCCGTCGCCATCTTGGCGAACACGCGCCCTGAACTGCGCGAGCGGCTGCGCCGCTTCCGTGAAGAACAAACAGCGCGAGTCTTGGGAGACACAGTGCCATGAACGACCCTATCCTCCCTGGCGCGACTGTCGGCGTCCTCGGCAGTGGGCAGCTCGGGCGTATGTTCGCGCTGGCCGCGCGGCGACTGGGCTACCGTGTCCACACCTTTTCGCCGGACACGGATACGCCGACCGGGCAGGTGGCCGACCGCGAGGTGGTGGCGGCCTACGAAGACCTGGACGCCGTGCGGGACTTCGCACGGCACGTCTCGGTCGTGACGTTTGAATTCGAAAACGTCCCCGCCGAGACGGCAGAAACGGTCGCCGCCCTGGTCCCGGTGCGGCCCGGCGGGACGGTCCTGCACGTCGCCCAGAACCGGCTGCGGGAGAAGACGTTCCTGGCCCGGCACGGCATCCCGTGTGCGCCGTTCCGGCACGTCACGACGCGGGCAGAACTGGGAGCCGCGCTGACGGAACTCGGCACGCCCGCCATCCTCAAAACCGCTGGCTTTGGCTATGATGGCAAGGGGCAGGCGCGCATCAGCCGCCCCGAGGAGGCCGATGGCGCTTGGGAAGAGCTGGGCGGGCGGGAGTGTGTCTTGGAGGGGTTTGTCGCCTTTGAGCGCGAGGTTTCGGTCGTCGCAGCGCGGGGGCTGGACGGCGCCTTTGTCCACTACGGGCTGATCGAGAACGCGCACGTCGGGGGCATTTTGGATGTGTCCGTCTGCCCCGCGCCCGCCGTGCCGCCGGATGTCGCCGCCGAGGCCGTCGCCATCACGCGGGCGATCTTTGAGGCGCTGGACGTGGTTGGCACTCTTTGTGTGGAGTTTTTCCTGACGCCGGACCACCGGCTCCTGGTGAACGAAATGGCCCCGCGCCCGCACAACTCGGGGCACCTGACGATAGACGCCCACATCACCAGCCAGTTCGAGCAGCAGCTGAGGGCGGTCTGCGGCCTGCCGCTTGGTGGGGTGGATCAGCTCCGGCCCGCCGCTATGGCGAACCTGTTGGGCGACGTCTGGGCCGATGGCACGCCCGATTGGGCCAGGGCACTGGTGAGGCAGGACGTGAAGCTGCATTTATATGGCAAGGAAGAGGCCCGCCCCGGCCGCAAGATGGGGCACCTGACGGCCCTCGCCGACACGCCCGAAGCGGCGGCCCGACTTGTCCGGGAGGCCCGCGCTGCCCTGCAACTCTGGAAGCTGTCTGGAAAGGAGGGGGGCGGTTGAAACCGCGCCAACAAGTTCACAAAACCTGCCTTCGCAGGTTAAGACT
>JANOOM010000301.1:0-19482 GCA_031421335.1 Armatimonadota bacterium | reverse complement strand
TAAAATATACGACAGGAAACGCGTGGGACTTGCTGGCGGGCAGGAGAAAGCCGCTCAGATGGGGAAACAGGGTTGCATGAATCGCTTGCCGTTCTTGTTCGCCTGTAGCCTCGCTGCTTTCTTGTCTTGCCTCGTCCCATTGCTTCCTAGTGCGCGCGGTGCGGCGCCGGCCAGTCAGGTCGCGCTCCCCGACGGCGGGTGGCGGCTGTGGCCGGACACGCGGGCGCCCTGGCACGACGATAGGGTGTATCTGCCCGACGACGTACATCTAGACACCCTGCCGGTCAACGCGCCGACCGGCGGATGGGCGGCTCTGACAGACACGCGGGGCATCCCCGTCACCTTGCCCTCTACTGTGGAGCAGCACTTCTGGGGCAAGTTCGGGCTGCGGCCCTATACCGGCGGCGAGTACGTCAGCGCGGGAGACGACCTGCAGGTCAAGAACGGCAATTATGTCGGCGTCTCCTGGTGGTGGAGGCCGGTCGCCGTGCCGTCGTCGTTCGCGGGCAAGACGGTCATCCTGCACGTCCGGGGCGCGCGGCAGCGGGCGGAAGTCTATTTGAACCAGAAGCTGGTCGGCTACAGCATGATGGAGGAGACCGGCTTCGACTGCGATGTCTCGAAGGCGATCAAGCCGGGCCAGACCAACCTGCTCGCCGTCCGCATCACAAACCCCGGCGGGCGGATGGACTGGGGCGACTGGATGGGCCAGACCTGGGGCGATGTCACCTTCCACCCCGGCCACGGCTTCGGCGGGCTGGACCGGGGACTTGCGCTGACCGCGCACGACGCCGTTTACGTCGCTGACGCTTGGGCGCTGAACACCCCAAGGGTGCGGACGGTCACGGCCTGCGCGCGCCTGCACAACGGGACCGGGCAGGATGCGCCCGGCGCCCTGCGCGTCTCGGTCGTGGACCCCAAGACCGGCGCGGCGCTTGCGACGAGGTCCGTCCCGCTGACGATCCCCGCTGGGACAGACCAAGAAGCGCGCGCCGATGTCGCCTGCCCGCAGGCATTTCTCTGGGACCTGAAGACGCCGCGCTTGTACCGGCTGCGCGTCGAATGGGCGGGCAGGCAAACGAAGGACGTGCGGGACGTGACGTTCGGCTTCCGCTGGTTCACGCCCGCCGGCATCGGCACGAACGCCACCCTGCGGCTCAACGGGCGGCGCGTCCGCGTCTTTTCGGCGATCTCGTGGGGCTTCTGGGGCTTGAACGGCCTGTGGCCGACGCCTGCGCTGGCTATCAAGGAGGTAACTCAGGCCAAGAAGCTCGGCTTGAACTGCCTGAACTTCCACCGCAATATCGGCAAGGCCGAGGTGCTGGACGCCCAGGACCGGCTGGGCCTTCTGCGCTATATGGAGCCGGGGAACGGCCAGATGGCAATAGGCAGCCACAAGCCGGGCGACCGGGGGGAGCCGTCGGGATCGGCGGAGACGTACATGCAGGAGAAGATCCTGCGAATGATCCGGGACGCCCGCAGCCACCCCTCCCTCGTCGTCTATGTCGTGCAGAACGAGGCGAACTTCGACCTGAAGAACCCGCGCGTCTCCGCCCTCCTACGCCGAATGCACCGGGAAGACCCTTCGCGCACTATCATCCTGAAAAGTGGCATCGCGACGGGGGGCGAAGCCTGGATGAAGCCCTATGACGACGCCGTCTATGTGGACGCCGGGGACGGCTATTCGGGCTGGTGGGATAGCCACACGGTCGGCTACCCGGACGGCACCTGGAACGACGACGGGTATCGTGGGCCGGACGACTACGTCTACCGCAACACGAACACGAAAGAGATCGTGGACTACGGGGAGATGGGCGGATCGGGGACGGCGGACAACCACGCCCTGATGGTCGCCCAGATCAAGGCGGCGGGCGGGCGCTCTTACGACCTTCAGGATCATCGAGAGATCCTCGGCGCTTACGACCTCTTCCTGGACAAGTGGGGCTTCCGGGGAGCCTTCCCGACGGCGCAGGGTTTGCTGTCGTCCATCGGCGACAAGCAGTACGACTACTGGGGCAACGTCGTCGAGGCCGCGCGGCTGTCGGACGCCAGCGATTATTTGACCCTGAGCGGCTGGGAGTCCACAGCGATCGAGGACCACTCTGGACTGGTGGACAACTTGCGGAACTTCCACGGCGATCCCACCCTCATCCGGGACCGCCTGGCCGCGCTGCTGCCGGTTGCCAAGCCGCGCCATACCGTGCTCGCTGCCGGCGAGACCGACACGCTCGATCTGTTCCTGCTAAACGAGACGGCCCGGCCCGCACACGGCCCGCTGCGCCTGACTCTGACCGCCCCGTCGGGGAAAACGACGGTCTTGGGCGTGTACCCAAACCCTGCCTTCGTCACCGACCGTTTCGTTTATCCCATTAGGGCCGGCGTCATCACGCCGCCACTGATCGAGGAGGGCCTGTACCGCGTTTCCTTCGCCGACGCCGATGCGCGGCAGACCCGCACGCTGCGAGTCGTCCGCCCCCGGCACCTGCCGCCGATCCGCGTGGGCGTTCTGGGCGGCGCAGCGCTGACCGCCGAGTTGAACGCCCTCGGCGGCGTCACGGCCGAGTCCTACCGCCCCGAGGGCGCTTACGACGTCGTCGCCGCCGGAGGCGGGGCGTCGGGCAGCACCTACACGACGGCGGATGCCATCCAAAAAACCACTGACCCTAAGCTCTATCAGACGCAGCGCTTTGGGCCAGCCGGCGGCCTGTCTTTCACCCTGAGCGGCCTGCCGCCCGGCCCCGCTCAGGTGACGCTTTCCTTCGCCGAGACCTACTGGGGCAGGCCCGGTGCGCGCCGGTTCGACGTGGTCATCAACGGCAAGACCGTCCTGCGCGACTTCGACATCTACGCCGAAGCGGGCGGCAAGGACATCGCCGTCCAGAAGACCTTCACTGTGGACGCTCCCACGGGAATAGTCGAAATCCGTCCGGGGAATGCTGCTGAGAACTTCGCCCAGTTCGCGGCTCTGAAGGCGTCGGCAGGGGGCAAAACCATCGCCGTCTACTTCGGCGACGTGCCCTATACCGACAAGGGCGGGCTGACCTGGCAGCCGTACCAGCCGCAGAGTGCGCTGGATGCCGCCTTCCTGGCCCGCGTCCGCACGGGCCTGCCCCTGCTCGTGGACGACGCCGACGACCACGAGGCCGACGAGGACGCCCATGCGCTGGCTGCGGCGGGCGCTTTCCGCTATGACGGGTTGGTGGGCCGCGCCCGCGCCCCCTGGATGGGGTCCTGGTACTTCGTCCGGGCACACCCCGTCTATGGGGGCTTGCCCATAAACGAGGCCATGCGCGGCGACTACCAGGTCGGGACGGGCAGCGCGAATGGCCTGCGCGTGGACGGGGCCAATGTCCAGATCATCGCTGCCTATAGCCGCGACCACGACCGGAACATCGGCGCGGGAACCCTCCTCGCCCCGCTGGGGGTGGGCACGGTGCTGTTCCAGTGCATGCCGCCCATGCACCCCGCCATGGGCGCCCGCTGGCTCGCCAATGCCCTGGCTTTCCTCGTCGGCACAGCACCCAAAGGAGCGCACTGACTGATGGACACCCACGCCGAGCGCCTCGCCCGCGCCGTCCTTTCGCTGGAAGGTCTGTCGGTCGGGGACGCTTTCGGCGAGCGCTTTTTCTCCTGCTCGGTCGAGGAGATGGCCCCGCAGCGACTGGCCCCGCCCGGCCCGTGGCCTTACACGGACGACACCGAGATGGCACTTTCGGTCGTCTCGGCCCTGCGGCAGAGCGGCGAAATAGACCAGGACCGGTTGGCCCGCTCTTTTTCGGAACACTTCGACCCGGCGCGCGGCTACGGTCCGGCCATGCAGGACATCGTGCCGATGATGTGGCTGCCCGGCTCCTGGGTGTCCCTGTCCCGCCGCGTCTTCGGGGGGCAGGGGTCGTTCGGGAACGGGGCGGCCATGCGCGTCGCGCCCCTCGGCGCCTTTTTCGCCGACGACCTGGAAGCGGCGGCCTCGCAGGCGTTCGACTCGGCCATCGTCACCCACGCCCACCCTGAGGCCGCCGCTGGGGCGGTCGCCGTGGCCGTCGGGGCGGCATTGGCCTGGCAGTGGCGCGACACGCGGCCCTTCCCTGAACTGCCGGAGTTCCTGGAAAACATTCTGACACTTGTGCCGGAAGGCGAAGTCCGGTGCGGTATCGAGACGGCCCGCGACCTCCCGCTCGACACGGCGGTCTCACAGGCAGCCCGCGTGCTGGGCAGCGGCGACGGCGCGACCGCCCAGGACACCGTTCCATTCGTCCTCTGGTGCGCCGGGCAGCATCTGGGCAGCTACGAGGAGGCCCTGTGGCTGACGGTGCAGGGCCTTGGCGACCGTGACACGACCTGCGCGATGGTCGGCGGCATCGTTGTGATGTCGGCACCCTGGGCCACTTTTCCCCACAATTGGAACGAGGCCTGCGAGCCGCTGCCGCGCTGGCCGTTCGAGGAGCGGACGCAGATGTGAACCCGACGTGGTATGATGTTCGCAGTCCGCGAACTGCGAACGCGCCGCAGATGATACTCAAACCACAAGACATCGTCATCCTGCTCAAAATCGTCACGCTCCAGGGGCAGCCTTGGACAGTCCGCTCGCTCGCGTCTCAGGTCTTCATCAGCCATTCTGAGGTTTTCGAGGGCTTGAAACGACTGACGGCCGCCCGGCTGGTCAATCCCCTCGATAGCACGCCCCATACGCGCGCCACAGGAGATCTGCTGATACACAGCGTCAGGTATGTGTTTCCACCGGACAGGGGGGGCCTGATGCGCGGGATGCCGACCAGCTATGCCGCCCCGCCATTCTGCGCCCTGATATCTTCCTCAGCCGCCCCCCGTCCGGCCGCATCCGATGGGAGAAGCGCATGGGTATTCTTTTTCGCCCCTCTACAAGACCGTGCCGGAAGCCGCAGCGCTTGATGAGCGGTTGTACGAACTTTTGGCTTTAGTAGATGCGATCCGCGACGGGCAAGCGCGCGAAGCAGCCCTCGCCATTGAAGAACTTAAGGCCCAACTTGGGAAAGCCAAAGAATGTCAGAACAGCAACAAGTCAGCCTGACTATGATCCGCCACGTCGCGGAACATTTTGAGACCTTTGCGAGAGAGTCGTCTTTTTCAGTCAGCTATGTGAGATATGGGGAATGTCGGCAGTATGACTGAGGAGGAAATATTTCGGCGCTACGGCCATCAGTTCGTCATCCCCATCCCCCATGGTCTAGAGTGGGTCATCAAGGCTGTGGCAACAGCGCCGCCGGTTGAGCTTGCTTCGCTGGATAAGAGGGTGCGTGAGACATTACCATACCGCCAGCCGGAGACGGAGTGGCTCAAGATCGGTCCAGAGGAATTGGAAGCTCTCCTTCGGTCTGCTTCATCTTCCACAGAAATTTTAGGTCTGGCGAGCTTTCACCCGAGTGGCTACATCCGCGAACTCGCAGTGCGGAGGCTTGTACAAATTAGAAGTGGCGCGGAACTGCCCTTCTTGCTGCTACGCCTCAACGACTGGGTCGCTCCCTTGTCTCATCTCGCCCTTTCAGCGGTCCAGGAACGGGTGACACCTCAATACGCTGGTGCATTCATCCAAAACATCTTGCTCGTGTTCAATCTGGCGGAGCAGAAGCGACACCAGCACGGGCCGGTATTGTCCGCCGTCATGAACCTGCTGAAGCGACCGGAATGTGATGGCGCTCTACAGCACGGATTGGTGTCGCCTGAAAAACAGGTGCGGCGCCTCTGCTTCCGCATTCTAAGGGAGGCTGATGATGGCCGCCTGCTGGGAACCGTTCCACAGATGCTCGCGGATGCAGACCCGGCTCTCCGCCTGGCTGCGGCTCGGAGTGCGCGCGTTACCCTATCTGACGATGCGCTGGACGCGTTGCTGCCACTGATGAAGCGTGACAGTTTTCTGCCGGTGCGCCGCGAGGCGCTGTATGCCTGTCTTGAACGCCTGCCGGAACTTGCTCCGGCGGAACTCCGCGAAGCTCTTCTTGACAGCAGTGCCGCCATGCGGGGGATCGCCCGCTATCATCTGCGTCAGGCGGGCACCTTTGACATGCCAGACTTTTATCGGCAGGCGCTGGCTGCCTCACCTGTTGCCTCAATAGATGGGCTTGGTGAGACAGGCACGGAGCAGGATGTCCGGTGGCTTCTGCCCTATCTTTCGCACCCACGCGCCAAAATACGGCGGGCGGCGGTCAGAGCGGTCAGCAGGCTGGACGGTGATAATCAGGTGGAGGCGCTTCTTGCTGCGCTGATTGATGATCGTCCGAGCGTGGTTCACGAGGCGCGTGAAGCGCTCCGGCCCCGGCTCAGTCTGCTGAGGGAAGGGGCACTGTGGCGTCTGTTCAAGGCGGACGCCCGGCTCCACGTCCGGCGCGATATACTTGCTCTCCTAGCTTCTCTGCCGAAGTGGGAGAGTGTCCCGTTTCTTGTCGAGGCCGCCGTAGACGAAGACCCCGTAGTCCAGGAAGTGGCCGGAAAAAGACTGCGCGGCTGGTACTCCGGCTACAACAGCAGCTTCGTTAGGCCCACTCAGGCACAGATAATGCGGCTGGAAGAAGCACTCCGGATAAACCCAGGGACTGGCCTTGAGACCCTGGTAAACGATTGGAAAGTAAAGAACAAGACATGATGCACGAAAGCCGCCGCATGAGGGCGGTGACGCCTTCCAGTATCCCCACCGTCGGCGCGCTCGTCCGGGAGCACCCCGGCACGATCTCGCTGGGGCAGGGCGTCGTGCATTACGCGCCGCCGGACGAGGCGCGGGTGGGGGTAGGGCACTTCTTCGAGGACCCCGAGAACCACAAGTATAAGTCCGAGTCGGGGCTGCCCGCGCTCATCTAGGCGTTCCGGGCGAAGCTGGAAGGGGAGAACGGGTTTCGGGTCGGGGCGGAGAGCCGGATCGTCGTCACGGCGGGCAGCAATATGGGCTTCCTGAACGCGGCGCTGGCCGTCGCCGATCCGGGCGACGAGGTCATCCTGCCGGTTCCGTACTACTTCAACCACGAGATGGCGGCGACGATGGCGGGCTGCTGCCCGGTCCTGGTGCCGACTGATAATGAGTACCGGCTGCACCTGGACGCGCTTGAAGCGGCGATCACGCCGCGCACGCGGGCGATCTTGACAGTCTCGCCGAACAACCCCACCGGCGTCGTCTATTCCGAGGAGTCGCTGCGGGCGGTGAACGCGCTCTGCCGGGCGCGCGGGATCTATCACATTAGCGACGAGGCGTATGAGTATTTCGTCTACGGCGGGGCGCGGCACTTCTCGCCGGGCAGCATCGAGGGCAGCGAGGGGCACACGATCACGCTGCACACGTTGTCGAAGACGTATGGCTTCGCGAGCTGGCGCATTGGGTGCATGGTCATCCCGGTCCACTTGAACGAGGCGGTGAAGAAGGCGCAGGAGACGAACGTGATCTGCCCGCCCGTCGTGTCGCAGTTCGCCGCCCTGGGCGCCCTGGCGGCGGGGGCGGCCTTCCGCACGCCGCGCCTCGCCGAAATGGCCCGGACGCGCGAGATCGTGCTGGGGGAACTGAAGTCGCTGGGCCGGCTTTGCGAGGTGTCGCCGTCCGAGGGGGCGCTCTACCTGTTCCTGCGGCTGGACACGGACATGCCGCCGATGACCCTGGTCGAGCGACTGGTGAAAGAACACGGCGTCGCCGTCATGCCGGGGACGGATTTCGGGCTGACGGACCGCTGCTGCCTGCGCGTCTCTTATGGCGGTCTGCCGCCCCCACAGGCCGCCGAGGGGGTGGGCCGGCTGGTGCGCGGCCTTGGCACGATCTTGGGAGGGTGACATGGACATCTTGGGGGTGCAGCTCGACACGGTCTGGGAAGACAAAGAGGCGAACCACACGAAGCTGGCGGCGACCTTGGCTGCCGACCCGCCCGAGCCGGGGACTCTGGTCGTCCTGCCGGAGATGTGGGCGACGGGCTTCAGCCTGAACGTCGCCGAGATCACGGAAACGCTCGGGGCCGAGACCGAGGCATTTCTGTCGGAGCAAGCGGCGCTCCACCGAGTCGGCATCCTGGGCGGGGTGGTGACGACGAGGGCGGACGGGATGGGCCGGAACGAGGCGGTCTTTTTCGGCACGGACGGGGAAGAAGCCGCCCGCTATACCAAGATGCACCCGTTCTCCTATGGACAGGAGACGAAGCACTACGGGCGCGGCTCAGACTTATGCCTGTTCGAGTGGCAGGGGTTCAGCGTGGCCGTGTTCATCTGCTACGATCTGCGGTTCCCCGAAGTCTTCCGCTGCGCGGCCCGGCTCGGGGCCGAAGTCTTCTGCGTTATTGCGAACTGGCCCGAGCCGCGCGAAGACCACTGGGTGACGCTGCTGAAGGCGCGCGCCATTGAGAATCAGGCGTATGTGGTGGGCGTCAACCGCTGCGGGGACGACCCGAGCCTTCACTACGGCGGTCGGAGCCTGACCTATGGGCCGCGCGGCGAGGTACTGGCGGACGGCGGGACTGGGGAGGGGACATTCGCAGCGCGCCTGGACAGGGAAGCACTGCTGGTCTATCGGCGCGAGTTCCCCGCTTTGGACGACATTCATCCGGATTACCGCTGACGAGTGCCGCGAGGAGTGTTCATAATGGCTGATGTTGCAAAAGTGGAAGTGAAGGCGTTCGTGGAGGCGGCACACGGCGACCTCCCCGAAGTTCAGCGGATGCTCGCCGAATGCCTTGGCCTCCTGGAGATGCCGAACGGCAACGAGACCGCATTAGGTGCGGCCTGTCAGATGCGCCGCCCCGACATCATCGAGTTCCTGCTGACGCAGGGGGAAACGCTGGACCTCTCTGCCGCCTGCGTCCTGGGACTGACCGACAAGGTGGCCGCCTTCCTGGACGCCGACCCGGCATCGCTCAACAGGGGCAACAAGAAGGCGCACAACAAGCACCCCTTATACTTCGCGGAGCATCAGCCTGGAATCCTTCAACTGCTGAGGAGCAGGGGGGCCAAATGACCAAGCGCCGCCCCGTGGGGCGGCGCTTAATCGTTCATCTCTTCGGGCGGCGGGGGCCTAAGCGCCGGGCCGCTGCTGGTGCATGGCCTTCACCTTTTGGCGCTGGGCGGGCGTCAGGACCATCATCATCTGTTTGGTGGCGCTCGTGCGGAGGCTCATCATCTTGGCCTGCTTTGCTTGCGGCGTCAGCAATGTGTTCGCCTGCATCGCCTGCGCCTGCTTCCTAGCACCCATGGCGATCTGCTGCATTCGCGCCTTCTGAGCGTCGGAAAGGCCGAGGGCGTCGGCCACCTTGTTCATCCGCATGCCGGGCGCCCTGCCGGGCGCGCCGGGCGCGGCCTGTGCGAAGGCGGGGACGACAGATGCGGCGGCCAGGCCGAGAGTGACGGCGGCCAGAGTGATCGGTAAGAACTTCATTGGTGTCTCCTGTGTGTAGAGCGTGATCGCCCTTTCAAGGAAGTAGACGTAAATCGTCGCCGAAACGTTCGCGTTTCTCTGCTCAGAATTCCGTTAGCACGAGGCCGCCGTGGGAGCGGAGGACTTGCGGCGAGCGGGCGTTCTGCGGGGGACGGCTTTCCTGCGGGGCGCGGTTCTCCTGCGGCTGGCGGAATTGGAACAGGGACGGCCGGGGCGGGGCGGCGGGGGCGGACGCCGGGGCGGCCAGCGTTTCGCGCAGGGCGGCGACGAGAAGGGCGTCGTGAGCCGCCCCGGCTCGGCCGGGGGCGACCTCCGTCCCGTCGCCTTCGGGGGAGGGGGCGACCTCGCGGACGCCGATGCCGGACCCGGCGAGCTGCCGCGTCCAGCCGGCCGCAAGGGCGGCGAGGGCGTGAGCGGCGGCGGTGTAGACGGCCTCAGAGGCGACGAACTCCGCCGTCTCGCGCGGCGTCGGGTTGTATATCACGATGCCGCCCGCGCCCTGCCGGCGCAGAACCGGGGCGGCGGCCTGAACGCCGTACAGGGCGCTTTTGACGTTCACCTGCATCGTCAGATCGAATTCGTGGTCGCTGACGTCCAGAGCGCCGAGCTTCAGGGCGCGGTTGACGGCATGGACGAACCCGTCAATGCGCCCGAACTGCTCTTCCACCTGACGCACGATAGCCTCGGCCTGCGCCCGGTCCGCCATGTCCGTCGTCAGCGGGAAAACGCGGTCCTCGCCGGTCTGCTCGCGCACCTGGGCTGCCAGGGCCTCGATGCGGAAGACGCGGCGGCGGGCGACTGCGACCACGCGCGCCCCTTCGACCTGGGCCAGCCGCCGCGCCGTACCGTACCCGATCCCGCTGGAGGCCCCCGTGACGATGACCAACCGGCCCGCGAGGGCGGCATCCCCATGCTCGTCGGTTTTGCGCTTCGTGCCGAATGTTCTCATATAAGACAGTATCGGCAGAGAGAGTGTTCGACTGGAGAGGCAAAGTATGGCATAATAAAGGCATGGAAAGTGTAAACAGGGAGGCCGCTCCCCGTTATCCCGGCCCGCGCAGCCGGGAGATGATCGCGGAGATGCAGCACTACGTCATCTACCACCCCTGGCCGTTCGTTGTGGACCTGGAACACAGCGCGGGCATGTCGCTCGCGACCGTGGAGGGCCAACGGCTCTTCGACTGGGCCGGCTACTACGGCTCCAAGCTGATCGGCCATAACCACCCGCGCCTCCAGGAACCCGAGTACCTGCGCCGACTGGTGCGGGCGGCCAACAACAAAGTCGCGAACCCTGATTTTCTGACGGCCGAGTGCCTGGAGTATTACCGCCTGCTGTACCGCCTGGCCCCCCGGACCATGCTGGGAACGGAGATGCGCGAGGTCTATGCCGTCAACTCGGGCGCGGAGGCCGTCGAGAACATGCTGAAGTACCTGCTTTCACGCCACAATGCCCGGCGGCTGCGGCGCGGGGGTGAGGCCGGGGCTTCGGGCGCACGCCGCTTCATTTATTTCGATCAGGCGTTCCACGGGCGCACAGTCTACGCCTTGCAGGTGACACAGACCTTGGACCCGGTCGCGACGCAGGACTTCGAGGGGCTGGCCGCCTCGGGCAACATCAAGGTGCCGTTCCCGGCCATTGACAACGACGCGCCCGAGTGCGAGAACGACGCCCGCACGGGGTCGAGCCTGGAGCTGATCGAGGGCATCCTGTCCAAGATGGGCGAGGAGATCGTCGGCATCATCGTCGAGCCGATCCAGGGGGCGGGCGGCCAGCGCGTCGCCCAGGCCGCGTGGTTCCAGGGCCTGTCCATGCTGGCGCACCAGTACGATGTTGGGCTTGGCGTGGACGAGGTGCAGACCTCGGCGGGGCCGACGGGGACCCTGTTTGCCATTGACCAATTCGACCTGCCGTATGCGCCGCAGGCCGTGGCGGTGGGCAAGAAGTTCGCGGTCGGCGCCCTCTTCATGCGCGAGCCTTTGGGCGACATCGGCGTTCTGGACAGCACCTGGGGCGGGGGCCTGGTGGACATGGTCCGCTTCTGTCAGGAGTGGCGCGTCGTGGAGGACGAGAAGCTGATCGAAGCCGCCGCGCGGGGCGGGGAACAGCTCGCCGAGGGCCTGCGCGCCTTGCAGCGCCGTTTCCCGGCTGTCATCCGCAACGTGCGTGGCCTGGGCCTCTACCAAGGGTTCACGCTGGCCGAGCCGGGGATGCGGGCCAGGCTGACCGAGACGGCTTTGCAGGAACACGATCTGCTGCTGCTGGGGGCGGGCGCGGACAGCATCCGCACGCGGCCTAACCTGAGCGTGACGCCCGACGAGATCGGGCGGTTTTTGGACCTCCTGGGGGTCTGTCTGGCAATGCTATGACGCTGGAAGAACAGGCACGCGAAACGTTGGCACACGGGGCCATAGATGGATTGGCTGCACACATAGCCATCCTAGATGGTGAGGGCGGCATCCTCGCGGTCAACGCCGCCTGGCGCGGCTTCGCCGAATCGAGCGCGCCGGCCGGGCGCGTCGTCGGCGAGCGCATGAACTACCTCGGCGTTTGCGATGCGGCGGCCGGCGACTGGGCCGAGGAGGCCGGCGGGGTGGCGGCCGGTATCCGGGCGGTCTTGTCCGGCGAGACCGAGATGTTCTCGTTCGACTACCCCTGTCACTCCCCGATGGAGCAGCGCTGGTTCAATCTGCGTGTCACCCGGTTCCCTGGCAGCGGCAGCGCGCGCGTCATCGTCTCGCATGAGGATATCACCGCCCGCCGTGAGGCCGAGGAGGCGCTGCGTGTGCGCGTGGAGGAGCTGGATGCCATGACCCGGACTTTGGAGCGGCGTAATGCGGAGTTGGACCAGTTTGCTTACGTCACTTCGCACGACCTGAAGGCGCCCCTGCGCGGCATCGCGAACCTTTCGCGCTGGATCGAGGAAGATCTGGAAGAAGCGATCTCGCCCGAAGTTGCCGGCCAATTCGATCTGCTCCGGGGCAGGGTCGGCCGCATGGAGGCGATGATCGAGGGCATCCTGCAATACTCGCGCGTCGGCCGGACTGAGATCGCCCCCGCGGTTGTGGACGTGAAAGCACTGCTGACCGAGGTCATTGATTTGCTGGACCCGCCACCGGGCACCGCCGTGACCTTGGGCGACGCCATGCCGACGCTGTGGACGCAGCGGCTGCCCTTGCAGCAGGTCTTTCAGAACCTACTCAGCAACGCTATCAAGCACCACGACAAAGCCGACGGACACATCCACGTCGGTGCCCGGCCTTCCGCCGGGGGGCACGAGTTCACGGTCGTTGACGATGGACCGGGCATCGCGCCCGCGTACCAGGACCGGATCTGGATGCTCTTCCAGACGCTGGAAGCGCAGGACAAAGTGGAGAACACCGGCGTCGGGCTGGCGCTGGTGAAGAAGATCGTCGAGGGCCAGGGTGGGACGGTGGGGGTCACGTCGGAGGAGGGCCGGGGGGCCACCTTCCGTTTCACCTGGCCGCAAGCGCCCGCGTCGGGCTGACCGTCGGAGGCTAGGAAAGAGATACTCGATGTCGGAACAGTTACTCAACATCCTGCTGGTGGAGGATGACGCGCTCGACGTGATGAACGTCCGCCGGGCGTTCAAGAAGAACAACATTTTAAATCCCCTGAACGTCGCCGGTAACGGCGTCGAGGCTCTGGAAATGCTGCGCGGGAAGGACGGTGGGGCGCCCGAATGTCCCGCCGAGCGCCGGCTCATTCTGCTGGACCTGAATATGCCGAAGATGAACGGCATCGAATTTCTGCGGGAGCTGCGCGCGGACCCAGCCCTGCGCGCGACGCCCGTGGTCGTGCTGACGACCTCGGACGAAGACCGTGACAAGATAGATGCCTATCATTTCAATGTCGCCGGCTACATCGTGAAGCCGGTCACCCTCCACAATTTCATCGAGACAATGGCGGTCCTGAACAAGTATTGGATGTTGAGCGAGCTTCCGTAGCCGCAGGATTACTCTGCCCATGACGAAACCGCTGCGCGTACTGATCGTGGACGATGACCCCCTTGATCGCCGGGCGGCGGGCCAGGCCCTCCTGGCCTCGGGCCTGGACGTCGAGGTCGCCGAGGTGGGCCAAGGCGCGGAGGCGCTGGCACGGCTGGCGTCGGAGCCGTTCGACGGCGTTTTTCTGGACTTCCAGCTCCCCGGCTCGGACGGGCTGGCGATCATGCGCGATGCGCGGGCGCGCGGTATCACCGTCCCCATTATCATGCTGACCGGGCGCGGCGACGAGATGATCGCCGTGGAGATGATGAAAGCGGGCGCGGCCGACTACCTTTCCAAGGCCAGGCTGACGCCCGAGGCACTCGCTCGCGCCCTGCAAAACGCCGTGCGTGTGCGCCGTGCGGAGGCGGAGACGGAGCAGGCCAAGATCGAGCGCGGGCGCCTCCGCGAACATCTGACCGTCGGGCAGGGGCAGATGGAGGCCGTGCTGACGAGCATGACGGACGGGCTGGTCGTGAGCGACCTTTCCGGCAACATCGTGTCGATGAACCCCGCTGCGCTTTCCATGCTGGGTTACAGCGCGCTGGAAGACGTCCGCCGGCCCCTCTACGAGTTCGCCGACATGTTCGTGCTGGCGACGCCGGATGGCGTGGAACTCGGCCCGGACGAGTGGCCCCTGGCGCGTGCCCTGCGCGGCGAGACGTTCTCGAACCTTGAGGTCAACATACGCCGCCTTGACACGGGGCGGACCTGGACCGCTTCCTTCAGCGGCACGCCCGCGCGAGGCAGGACGGGAGAGGCGATCCTCGCGGTCGTCACGATGCGCGACGTCACCGAGATCAAAAGGTCGCAGCGGCGGGCAGCGTTTCTAGCGGAAGCCGGCGCCATCCTCGCCTCCTCTTTGGAGGCGGAAGAAACGCTCAAGGGCGTCGCCAAACTTGCGGCCACCCGGCTGGTAGACTGGTGCGCCATCAATGTCTGGGAGCCGTCCGGCGCTATCCGGCTGCTGGCGGCGGGGCACGCTAACCCCGACCAGGAGGCGCGCGCCGTCGAGATGCAGCGCTTGTATCCCCTCGACCCACTGGCCTCCAGCGGAGTTGGTCTCGTATTGCGGACAGGGCAGCCTCAGCTTATCGCCGACGTATCCGAGGACATCCTAGGGGCGGTGACCATGGACGCGGACCACGGGCGGCGCTTGCGCCTCTTCGGCATCCGTTCTTATCTTTGCGTCCCGTTGGAGGCGCGCGGGCGCATCCTGGGCGCACTCTCGTTCGCCTCGACGCAGAGCGGCCAGACTTTCGACGGGGACGACCTGGCGCTGGCGCAAGATCTGGGGCAGCGCGTCTCCGCCGCCATGGACAATGCCCGGCTGTTCGAGGAGACGCGGGGGCGCGCAGAGCGCGAGGCGCTGATCAACAAGATCGGCCAGTCGCTGCGCGTCACACTTGAAGTGGACGAGATCCTCCAGATCGTCGCCGACCAAGTTGGGCGGGCGCTGAAGGTCAGCCGGTGCGTCTGCGCGCGCCTGAATCCGTCGCGCGACGCGCTGGAAGTCTTGCCGCCGCAGTACACGGCCCCCAGCGTGCCACCCCTGACGTTCGTGTACCGGCTGGCCGACTGTCCTTCGGGCGCCCTGGAAGCCTGGGAAGCGGGGCGGCCGGTTGTCTCGTCCGGCTTCGACCCGGAGCCGCCCTCCCTGAACGCCGAGGGGCGGGACCAGACCCGCGCCTTCATTGCCTGTCCGGTCTTCCTGCGGGGCCAGTTCAATGGGTTGTTCGTCGTCCACCAGAACGACGGGGCGCGCGCCTGGGCGGCGGACGCGGCGGACTTTCTGGGTGCGGTGGCCGACATCCTCGCCCTCGCCCTAGAGAATGCGCGGCTGTATGCGCGCGAGCACCGCGTCGCCGACATGCTCCAGAGCGCCTTCCTGACGGACATCCCCGATGCTCTGCCGGGGCTTACACTGGGAGCGAATTATATCGCCGGTCTGGAAGAGTCGCAGGTCGGAGGGGACTACTACGACGCCTTCACACTGCCGGACGGCCGGGTCGCCCTGGTCATCGCCGACGTCTCGGGCAAGGGGCTGAACGCCGCTGTGCAGACGGCGACCGTGAAATACTCGCTGCGCGCCTTCGCGGCCGAGGCCGCCGCGCCCGGCCTCGTCATGACCCGACTGAACCGGCTGTTGTGCGGCGACTCGTCGGGCCTGGGCGACCACTTCGTCACGCTCTTCTACGCGGTGTTTGAGCCGGCCACCGGGCGCCTCGCCTGGACGAGCGCGGGCCACGAGACCATGATGCTGAAGCACGCTGGGGGAGGATCGGCCTTGCTGGAAGCCAACGGGCCGATCCTGGGGGTCGCCGATCATACCTACGCCCAGACCACGGATTTTATGGGGTTTGGGGATGCCCTGATTTTGTACACGGACGGTCTGACCGAGGCGCGCGCGGCCGGTTCGCGCGAGATGCTGGACCTGGACCGCGTGCGCGCGCTGGTCGAGTCGCTGCCGCCCGAAGCTGGGGCGGGTGCGCTGGCCGCCCGCCTGCAAGAGGCGGCGAAGCAGTGGATGGGGGGCCGCCCACAGGATGATATGGCCCTGATGGTCGTGCGCCGTGAGGCGGCGGTCGGGGCGATCCAAGCCGACTCGCTCTCCGCTGTGCTTCCACCAGGTGGGACGCTCGCGTGGAGGAGCGGCAGCGTCGAGGTGCCCGGCCCTGAAGCGGACCCCGAGGAAAAACTGTTCGCCTTCCGGTTCCCCAGCCGCGCCGACTGCGCCGCTGAGGTCCGCCAGGCCATCGGCCACTGGATGCCGACGCTGGGCTTCGATCTGGTGGCGACTGAGGACTTCCAGACTGCCGTGACCGAAGCCGTCACCAATGCCGTCCGCCACGGCTCGCCCGCCGGCGACGCCGACGAGTTCAGTATCACGGGCCACCGCACGGTCGAGGGCGCCCTGCGCGTCGAAATCACCGACAGCGGGGCGGGGGTCTCGTTCGCCCGTGTCCCCGCCGCCATGCCTGACCCCGAGGCCCCCGGCGGGCGCGGCCTGCCGCTCATGCAGCACCTCGCCGACGCGGTCGAGTTCTACCCCACCGCCGACGGCCACAGCGTGGTCCTGCTTAAGCGCCCCCGCTCGAAGTAGCGCCGGTGTCCCCGGCGTGGCAGGACGGCGATCCCAAGGTGTCGCAGAGTCACTCCGACTTTGTGGAGGAACATAAGGCGGATGGACTGGGCGTCTGCGCCATCTTTGGTCACGGTTGACGCAAACATCCGGGCCTATCCGAATGTCCAAGTAGCGCTACGCTGAAACCCACGGGACGCATCGCTGGGCGGTGCCCTCAGCCCGTATACTTGTCCACCGTCATCACCTCAAACGCTTCGCCGACTTGTCGGGTGGCGAGGGCGGTGTGCAGGGCGCGGGCGGTGTCGAGCGAGGTCAGGCAGGGGATGGAGTGTTCGACCGAGGCGCGGCGGATCAGGGCGGCTTCTTTCTCGATCCGCTTGTCCTTGGAGGCCGTGTTGATGAGCAGGGAAACGCGCCCGCCCCGGATCAGGTCCAGGAGGTTTGGCGTCCCCTCGCTGATCTTCTGCGCCGCCGTCACGTCCAGGCCGTGGGACTGGAGGAAGTGGGCGGTGCCGGCCGTCGCATAGAGCTGAAATCCCAGGGCGGCGAAGTCCTGGATGATCGGCAGGGCCTCTTGCTTGTCGCCGTCGGCGAGTGTCACCAACAGGGCTGCGCCCTTGCCGCCGACGGGGACGTCAATGCCGCTCGCCACCATCGCTTTGTACAAGGCGCGCGAGAAGTCCGTATCAATCCCCAAAACCTCGCCCGTGGACTTCATCTCGGGGCCTAAATTGATGTCCACGTCGGTGAGTTTGGCGAAGGAAAAGACAGGTGCTTTAACGGCAATATTCGGCTGGTCCGGGTGCAGACCATTGATGTAACCCTGCTCGGCCAGGCTCCGGCCCAGTGACGCCCAGGTCGCGGCCTTGACCATGGGGATGCCGGTGATCTTGCTGAGGTAGGGGACGGTGCGGGAGGCGCGCGGGTTGACCTCGATGACATACGCCTGGTCATCCTCGATGACGAACTGGATGTTCATCAGGCCAACCACGTTCAGCGCCTGCGAGAGCTGCGTGGCGTAGGAGACCATCTGCTCTATCGTCTCGCGTTTGATGGTCTGCGGCGGGTAGACGGCCATAGAGTCGCCGGAGTGGACGCCGGCCCGCTCGATGTGCTCCATGATGCCCGGCAGAAGGCAGCCGCCCTTGCCGTCGGCGATCACGTCCACTTCGGCTTCTTTGCCCACGATGTAGCGGTCCACCAGAATGGGCGCCCCGTCCGAGATGTCGGCGGCGTAGCGCATGTACTCGCGCAGGTCGGCGTGGTTGTAGACGATCTCCATGGCCCGGCCGCCCAGGACGTAAGAAGGCCGCACCAGGACGGGGTAGCCGATCTCCTCGGCCACTTGGACAGCTGCTTCCGTCGAGGTGACAGCCCGGCCCGCGGGCTTGGGGATGCCCAGGCTCGCCAGCAGGCCTTCGAAGCGGTTGCGATCTTCAGCCAGGTCTATGCTGTCGAACGACGAGCCGAGGATTGGGACGCCCGCGTCGGCCAGGGGCTTTGCCAGGTTGATCGCCGTCTGCCCGCCGAACTGGACGATGACTCCTTCAATGGGGTTTTCGCGCTCGATGACGTGCAAAACGTCTTCGGGAGTCAGCGGCTCGAAGTAGAGCCGGTCTGAGGTGTCGAAGTCGGTCGAGACCGTTTCGGGGTTGTTGTTGATGATGATGGCCTCGTACCCGGCCTCGCGCAGGGCGCGAACGCAGTGGACGCTGGCATAATCGAACTCGATCCCCTGCCCGATGCGGATGGGGCCGCTGCCCAGCACGACGACTTTTTTCTTGGCGGCTTCTGTTTGCGTGTTTGTCATGGGTTCTATCTCGGCTCCGGCGGCAGCAAATCGGCCACCGCGACGGGCTTGTCCGGCGCCTTCAGCGGCGCAATACTCTGGCCGGGCTGGTAAATCGCGGCGTCTGTGTAGATGCCCGCCGGGGACGGCCGGCGGTAGACTTCAAGCTGCCGCTGGACGAGATTGACGATCCCGCATTCGACAACGCCCGCTTTCGCGTAAGCGGTCAGCTTCAGGCCCTGGTCTTTCGCAAGTGTGCTGTCGGACACTTCTACGGCAAGTAGTAGCTCGTCCGGGCCGGGGTGGTGGTCCAGATAATCAAAGGGTGTCCCTGGTGCGATGGCAACATCCGGCTCTGGTTCTGTCCCATCCAGCAAGACGATGGGCATTTGTGTCCGAACCTCAAACGTGCCTGCGAACCCTCCCTTCAATGCGATCTGTGTGAGGCGTATCCCCGCCGCGTGTGAGGGCGTCTGTCCGGCCATGTCCCAGATCAGTCCTTCCAGCATCTCCACCCGTCCGGCGTCAAAGAAGCCGGTTTCAATCAAGCGGTGGTATTCGTCAGGCGTCCAGCGCCGCAGGCCGTCCTGTGGGACGTCTTTGGACTGGACGGGCATCTGCGAGTGTCTGATTCCCTGCAGGCTGAGGGTGAAGGTCATCTCTTTACTCCTCTGGGTAGTTCGCCTGCTATTATACCTGATGCCCCAGGCATGAAGTCCATGTAAACCAATCGGCCTGCAAATGGGGCTTAAGAAGTGGGGAGGGGATAATGACCGACGAGGCTCTCAGACGAGCGGTGGTGCGGGCGCGGGGCGGCGGTTCCAGGACCCGGCGGTCGCGTATGCGCGGACCCTGCTGACGGCTGGGGGTGGCTGATGCACGCCGCAACGCTCTGGCAGATGACTCAGGATCGGGAACGAACTCTGACCCTTCTACGGGAAGCCCGCGCCCACGACGATCGGGACATGACTCCGTTGTTCGCCGAGCGTCCCGAATTCGCGGGCGTCCGAGATGACCCGAAGTTCCGCCAGGCCATCGGCAGGAAGTCGCCCGCCCCGGTTCGTTAAGATACCCGAGCGGTAGGGACCTGTCTCCGCCGCTGCTGCTCCAAATAGACGCTCAGGATGGCGATGTCGGCCGGCGTGACGCCGGGCGCGCGGGCGGCCTGGCCCAGCGAGACGGGGCGGACGCGGGAGAGGGTGTCGCGGCTTTCGTTGGAGAGGGTGCGGATGG
>JANOOM010000300.1:0-2055 GCA_031421335.1 Armatimonadota bacterium | reverse complement strand
CATCTGCTTCGAGTCCTCCTACCCCCGCTTCCTGCGCGAACAGGTGGCACGTGGGGCGGGCCTGTTGGTCGTCTCCACCGACGACGCCTGGTTCGGCCGCACCGCCGCCGCCCGACAGCACGCGGCCATCGCCGCCGTTCGGGCCGCCGAGACCGACCGCTACCTCGTCCGCAGCGCTGCCACCGGCGTCTCGCAGATCATTGATCCGTCGGGCCGCGTGGTGGCCGAGGCGGGCCTGTTCCGGCCCGCCGTGGGGTGGGGGCGCATCGAGTCGCGGCGGACGGTGACGCCTTTCGTGCGCTGGGGGGACTGGTTCGTCGGCTTCTGCGCGCTGCTGCTGGTCGGCGTGAGCGTCTCCAGCACCCGTTTCGCTAATGTTCGTGCTCGCCCTCCAAGAACTTCTCGTAATTCGGGCCGCTGACACCGAAGTCCTTGCGGGTGTCGCCCCGGTAGACCTCCATGCCCGTCCTCATGCCGCCGGGCGGGAAGAAGGAAACGAAGCGGAACAAGCCCGACGTGCCGGGCGGCAGGTTGCCCGACGAGACCAAATAAACCGGCGAGCCGGGTTCGTTCAGGGCCACCTCCCAGTGCAGGCGAGACCAGCCGCGCGGGACGGACTTGTGCATCCAGAACGCCGACTCGGGTCCCCCACTGGAAAGACCGAGCAGCAGCGGTTTGGGCTTGTAGCCGGGGCGGAACAAGTACGGGCCGAGGCGAATACGAGTAATGGCGGGCTTGCCTTCATCGGCGCGCAGCAGCAGCTCGTACATGAAGCCGTCATTGTTCGCCACGCAGGTGAGCATGGGGGCGACTTCCGGAATGATCATAAGGTTCCTCCAAGTGAAACGATAGCAGGTAAACGGCAGGCCGCCGCGGAATAGGGACACCACCATTATAACTATTATAACACACGCGGGCGAATAGGAACAGGAGTCAGACATGGAACCAACGGAAATCTGGAACAAAACGTTCGACATCGTCCGCCGCGAGGTGGCCATGCCGACTGTGTGGCTCGCTATGCAGGCGGCCCGGCCGCTGACCATTGACGGTAACTACTTCGTCGCCGCCCTGCCGGTCCATGAGGACTATCTGGCGAGCCACTTGCAGGACAACCAGACCGCGACCGCCATTGAGGAGGCCCTGCGGACGGTCACAGGCCGCATCCTCGCCTTCCGGCTCATCACCGGCGAGACCGTCGCCGACTGGGAGGCCCAGAAGGCGCGCGAGGCGTCCACGTCGCGCCCCGCCGAGGCGCCCCCGACCTTCCTGCGCCCGAGCGAGATCGCCGAGCCGCCGCCGGCCTTCTTCCGGTCGGAGTCCAGTCTCGCCCCCGCCGCCGCGCCGCCCGCGGCCGCCCACACCCCGACCCCATCCGCCTCGACGCGCACGGTCAGCCCGTCCTGGGAGAAGCTGAACGAGCGGCTGTCCACAGGGTACAAGACCACGCCTTACATCAAGTACGCCCACGGCCAGGCGCAGTACGTCTTGACGGCGATGAAGATGATCTCGGACACCATGGACATGATCATGCCCCCACTTGGCGCCCCGCGCGACGACGCCCAGGAGCGGATGCTGACCAAGACCGTCGAGCGCCTGAGCGGCATCGTCAACCTAGACTCCCTCTTTCTGGCTCTGGAGCTGATGCGCTACCGGGAATCGGTGGGTAAGGGCGTGGACGTGGCGCTCTGAGGGGCGCTCGCACGAACCCATCCCGGCACGCTGAGGCTTGCCACCCCTCCCTCTTAAGGAGGGGGAAAGAGAACATGCCGCCGGATCGGGAACGAGTGACCACATGAAAAAAGGCTCCCTGCCGTTGGCTCTGATGGCTGTTCTTCTCGGCATTTCCTCATGGCTCGTTTACACAACGGTCAGGAGGCCCTCCTTAAATCAGGCTCTCTGTTTTGCCGCCTCACAGGACGATACTGCCGCGGTGGAAAGGCTACTCACTCGTGGCGCAAGTGCCCGCGCTGTGGGGGTGGTTGGTTATGAGAATTGCGGCAACGGCACTCAGGACTGCAAATGCACCACACCTCCTCTGCATGCCTTGAGCCTTGC